>WRMR01000001.1 GCA_009776995.1 Planctomycetaceae bacterium
GCCGTTGGTCAGAAAGATTCGACCGTTGCGGGCATCATTGAAACGCTCCGCGAAAACGGAGCGATGGACTACACGACGGTCGTTGTGGCCGGTGCAAGTACGGCGGCCCCGTTGCAATACATCGCCCCGTATGCCGGTTGCGCGATGGCCGAGTATTTCATGGCCAAAGGTGAACACGCTTTGGTCGTGTATGACGACCTTTCCAAACAGGCGGTGGCCTATCGCCAGTTGTCACTGCTCATGCGGCGCCCTCCGGGACGCGAAGCCTATCCGGGCGATATTTTTTACTGCCACAGCCGGTTGCTCGAACGTGCGGCGAAACTGTCCGACGACCTCGGCGGCGGGTCGCTGACGGCACTGCCGATTGTTGAAACGCTCGAAGGCGAAGTGTCCGCTTATATTCCAACGAACGTCATTTCGATCACCGACGGGCAGATTTACCTGCAACCCGACCTGTTCTTTCGCGGGCAGCGGCCGGCCATGAACGTCGGGATTTCGGTCAGCCGCGTGGGCGGTTCGGCGCAGGTGCCCGCGATGAAACAGGTGGCCGGCGGATTGCGGCTCGACCTGGCGGCGTTCCGCGAACTGGAAGCGTTCGCGCAACTCGGTTCCGACCTCGACGCGGCCACGCAGTCCCAGCTCGACCGCGGCTACCGCATGAACGAACTGCTCAAACAGGGACTCTGCAAGCCGATGCACGTCACCGACCAGATTCTGGTCATTTACGCCGGGACACGCGGGTTCCTCGACAACATCGACATCCCGCAAATCGGCAAGTGGGAAGTGGAATTCCTCGATCACGTCCACACGGAAAAACGTGACCTGTGGAACGCCATCACCGACGGCAAAAAATTGACCGATGACCTGAAATCCCAGGTGGAAGAGGCACTCACGGCGTTTAACCAACGGTTTATTAAAGGTTAATCATCATTTTTATTCACCACGAAGGAATGGTTCTGAAAAGAGCAAGAGGGGTTGTCCTGAAAGGACAAAATGTCTATAACCCCCGGTTTAAACCGGGGGGAGTGGCAAGAAAAATACCATAATAGCCCCAACGGGGCGCAACAGAGCCGAGCCGGTCATGCCCCGTTGGGCCAAATTCAATATCCATAACATTCCAGCAATCCCCAAAACCATGTCCACGCAACAAACAACGGAACTTCGTCCCGGTTATGGGTTTGCTGTCACTTCACTCACATTGGGAATTTTATGTTTGTTGATCCTGGGGTGGGGATTTAGCATACCTGGAATTGCGTTCGGCGTTTTATCCCTCAAGACACAAGGACGTGATATCGGTATTGCCGGATTGATCCTTTGTATTATTGCGACGATCTACCGGGTTGCCCAAACATTGGTGATTTACAACATCATTTGACGTAATGGAGAACAATGGCAAAAGCACGAGCACTTGACAGGCGTCGCAAGTCGATACGCAGTACGCGGAAGATCACGCGGACGATGGAGCTGGTGGCCACGGCGCAGTTTCGCCGGGCGATGGACCGCGCGGTGGCGGCCAGTTCCTATACGAAGCGGATCGTTTCGCTGGTGAACGATCTCGCTCACGCAGGCGTGACCGTAACGCACCCGTTGCTGGAAGAGCGGCCGGAAATCAAAAATGTTGCCCTGCTCGTGCTGACGGCCAATCGCGGGATGTGCGGCGGGTACAACGCGAACATGATTCGCCTGTCGATGGCGCGCTGGAAGGAACTGCAAGCGGAATTCGGCGACGGCGCAACGCTCGAACTTTCCGGCAAGCGCGGGATTTCCGCCTTCCATTTTCGTGGAATCCAGCCGGATCGCAGCTACACCCAATTTGAACACAAGCCGACCTACGACGAGGTGGACGAACTGGCGTCGCGTTATATTGAGGAATATTACCACAACAGGATCGATCGGCTCGAAATCATTTACACGAAATTCATTTCGATGAGCAAGCAGGAAGCCGTTCGCGAAACGCTGCTTCCGATGACCGAACTGGTCTCGGAGGATGACGTACTCAACGTGATGGTACAGGAAACGGCGATTCCCGATGACATTAAGAAGTCGGAAGCGGAATTACGGAAGGAAGCGATGATCCGTGCCGCGCAGGCCAAACTGGCCAAGTCCCGCAGTGCGACCACCCGTCGGGGCGGCGAAATCCCCTTTGAGTTTTACCCTTCGGCGCAAAGCGTTATGGAGGAAATCGTACCCAGTGCGTTTCGAATCAAGCTGTTCAAGTGTTTTCTCGACGCGGGCGTCAATGAACAGATTTCCCGCATGGTCGCGATGAAAGCGGCCACGGAAAACGCGGACAAGATCATCAGTGCGTTGAGTACGGCATACAACCGTGCCCGGCAAGGCCAAATCACCAACGAGATCATCGAGGTCACGAGTGGTTTTGAGGCGTTGGGCGGATAGAACAAGCGCAGAGTGCAAAGTTCAAAATTCAGAATGCTGTGATTTTATATTCTCCACTCTGAATTTCATTCGTGTTTTTTGCAACAAAAAAAAATTCAATTCACCCCCCTTTTTTTGAGACTATAACCCAATGAAACACACAAACCCAATGAAACACACAAAACTTCTTTTAACGCTATTTACGGTCGTCCTTTTTGCGGCGGCAGCCTGGATTGTCGCGCAACAGGTACTGGCACAGAGTCTGGGTCTGGACACGGGAGGAGCGGCAAGCGTTGCCGTGACTTCCGATGAAGACGGCATTCAGGCGGCAGCCCCAACCGCTGTTCCCGTTGCTGCCAAAGGCGGTTCCGAATTCAAGTTTACCGTCTTTTGGCTTTTCGCACTCGGCTGTTCGGTTGCCGCGCTTTATTACGCCTTTAAGTTTTATAAGGAAATGAAAGCGGCTGACCCCGGTACGCAAAAAATGATCGACATTGCCGCCGCTGTTCAAAAAGGTGCCTACGCCTACTTGAAACAGCAGTACAAGGTGGTGGCGATCTTTTTTGCCGTTATGTTCGTATTCTTTGGTTTCCTGTCCTGGTATCTGCGTGTTCAAAGCGACATTGTCCCGATCGCCTTTCTGACCGGCGGGTTCTTCTCCGGTCTGGCAGGGTTCTTCGGCATGAAGACCGCCACTTGGGCCTCGAACCGAACCGCCGCTGCCGCACAAAAATCACTGAACCAGGGGTTGCAAGTCGCATTCCGCAGCGGTGCGGTCATGGGCTTGACCGTCGTGGGACTTGGCCTGCTCGACATCGTACTTTGGTTTGGAATCCTTTACTGGCTCTTCCCGATCCTGGCAGGCAAGCCGATGGACCTGATCGACATTACCGTGACGATGCTCTGTTTTGGCATGGGAGCTTCGTCGCAAGCCTTGTTTGCACGTGTCGGCGGCGGTATCTTCACCAAAGCCGCCGACGTTGGCGCCGACTTGGTGGGTAAAGTCGAAGCCGGAATTCCGGAAGACGACGAACGTAACCCCGCCACCATCGCGGACAATGTCGGCGACAATGTCGGTGACGTTGCCGGGATGGGTGCCGACCTTTACGAGTCGTATTGCGGTTCGATCCTCGCAACCTGTGCTCTCGGCGCCGCAGCGTTTTCCGGGTCTTCCCTTCCGATGCCGGATGGAGTTTCCGCCCATATCATGCAATTGAACGCCCTGTTCCTGCCGCTCGTCCTTGCCGCCGTTGGGATTCTCCTTTCGATCGCGGGCGTCTTCCTCGTCAAAACGGAAGAAAGTGCCACGCAGGGAACGTTGCTCAAGGCTCTCGGACGCGGAACGAACATTTCCAGCATCGCCATAGGAATTCTCGCACTGATTCTCTCCCCCATTCTGTTGCCGGGTTACGGGGGCGTTGGTTTCAGTGTTGTTTTTGGTTTGCTCGCAGGTGTGTTGATCGGAAAATGGACGGAATACTCGACCAGTGACGAATACCAACCGACCAAAGATTTGGCGAAACAGGCGGAAACCGGTCCGGCCACGGTCATTATCGGCGGGATTGCCGATGGGATGATGAGTGTTTGGTGTCCGGTTGTCATTGTCGGAATTGCCACGTTGCTGGCATTTGGCTGTGCGGCCAAAGGCAATTTTGCAGACGTGACCTACTTCTCAATCGGCCTGTATGGAATCGGGATCGCCGCTGTTGGAATGCTCAGTACGCTTGGCATCACGCTTGCCACCGATGCTTACGGTCCGATTGCCGACAACGCTGGCGGAAACGCCGAAATGTCCGGCCTTGACCCGGAAGTCCGCAAACGAACCGACGCGCTCGACTCGCTCGGCAATACCACCGCCGCAACCGGCAAGGGGTTTGCCATCGGTTCCGCCGCGTTGACCGCGCTGGCTCTCCTGGCCGCTTACGTCGAGGAAGTCCGTGTCGGCTTCAACCGTTGGGCTGATTCCGCCATGACGCAAATCATCGACAAAGATAAAGAAGGAGTGAAGGAAGGGTTCTATAAATTGAACAATTCCTTTATTGTTCAAATCCAAAAGGCCGACAATACCGCAACCCAGGCGAAAATTCACAACGGTTACAAAATTGTTCCCTTCCTCCTGCTTCCCGGTCAACTTCCTGCGGAAGCCCAAGTTGTGTGGGATGAATTGATTGTGGGTAAGAATCCCGTTTTGATTCCCGCCGAAGGTGCGTTGGACATCACCGACCTGCCCGCCGTTTACATGCCGAGCGGCGATATGCAGGAAGCGGCAAAATTCACAGCCGCGCATGGCGATTTGATTCACGTCAAGTGGGCCGGCATGAAAGATTGGATGCACTATTATTCCTGCGACCTGATGAACCCGAAAGTCATCGTCGGAGTGTTCCTCGGTGCGATGGCCGTATTCCTCTTTGCCGCCATGACGATGAAGGCCGTTGGCCGGGCCGCATTCGGCATGGTCGAAGAAGTGCGGCGCCAGTTCCGTGAAAAGCCAGGCATCATGGATCGTACCGAAAAACCGGACTACGAAGAGCCTGTCCGCATCAGTACTACGGCGGCCCAGAAAGAAATGATACTCCCGTCGATCCTCGGTCTGATTCTGCCGCTGGGCGTCGGTTTCTTTCTTGGCGTCGGCGGAGTAATTGGCCTGCTCATTGGAACATTGACTTGCGGTTTCTGTGTTGCGGTCTTCATGGCCAACGCGGGCGGAACCTGGGACAATGCGAAAAAATACATCGAAGCGGGCAACCTCGGCGGCAAGCGCAGTGAATCCCACAAGGCCGCCGTCGTTGGTGACACAGTTGGCGACCCGTTCAAGGACACCAGCGGTCCGAGCTTGAATATTTTGATCAAGCTGATGAATATGGTCAGTGTTGTTGCAGCAGGACTCATTGTCCGCTACAGCCTTGAAGCGATGGGCTGGTTTTAATTTGGCAAAGGCAGGGCGGTCACGTCGTGACCGCCACATGTTTATGGGTCACTGAATGGAGAGTAAAAATGGCAACAGCGGAATTGAGTGACACGCAACTGTTAAAGGACGCCATCGCGATGCGGCTTGCCGGCATTGATGACCGGGTTTTTTTTGAATGCTCTTTTGACGCTGGCCGACAGATTCCACAAACCAAAACCTCTGACTGCGGAACAGTGGGAGGACTTTGAAATCGGACGACAGCAAATCGCAACAGGAAAGACGATTTCACACGAAGAGGTCATGAAAGAATGAGACGCATTATACCCCAATGACGAAGATTGAGTGGACTTTCCGTGCCGAAAGACAACTGGACGAATATACTGAAGTTTTACACCCGTCGGAACGGTTCGTCGGGTTACAGTAAACGTCACAAGAAAGAGTTTTGGAAAGTTGTTCGACTCATTCGTGTCAATCCGCATCTCGGCGAAACGGTGCCGGGATATGACAACCGAAGGAGGACGGTTGTTGGCAATTTTGTTTTGGCCTATGAACTTGCGAAAGATGTCGTTTACATCCCACTCCATCCGGGACGGCAGACGCGACGATGAGTAAAGCATCGAAATGACATGTTTATACCGAAGCCGGTTGAAAAAACCCGACAATGTGACTCGGGAGTCCGTTTTCTCAAAGGGTAAACGGACGCGCTTACCGGAATTTACAATTGGCGATAGTATAACCCTTGAATGATAACATACAGGAGAGATTGCCATGAAACGAAATTTGACAATGCTTGTTTTGGTTGCGGTTCTTTGTGCCGTGAGTGGAATAACCGTGTTTGCCCAGCCTGTCGGACAGGGAGGTCAGCGGTTTCAACCGCGTTTTAACGGGCTTGCGGTTGACCAGACGAATCTGCATTTGCTCTCCGACGCGGTGACACGTTCGATTTCCCCGGAGAATTTCACCGGCGAAAAAGGAAAAGCGGCCATGGCAAAGGAAGAAGGTTCCGCTTGGAACGCCGCCCGTGACCTGGGGCAAGGCTGGAAGGTATCGCCCTACGTGCGCATTCCCGCCAACTCGACCTTTACCCTGGCCGAAATCGAAGGCAGCGGTGCCATTCAACAAATCTGGCTGACGCCCGCCCCGCTCAACAAGACGCGGAACATGATCCTCCGGTTTTACTGGGATGACGAGGAAACGCCGTCCGTCGAAGTGCCGCTTGGCGACTTTTTCGCCTGCGGCTGGCAGGAGTATTGCCAGAACAACTCGCTTATGGTCAACGTCAATCCCGGCAGTGCGTTCAACTGCTATTGGACGATGCCCTTCCGCGAAAAAGCGAAAGTGACCATCGAAAACCTCGACGACAACCAGATCACGATTTATTACCAGATCAATTACGTACTGGGCGATGTACCGGACAATGCCGCGTATTTTCACGCCCAGTTCCGCCGCGTCAATCCCCTCAAGGCGAAAGACGTTGTGACGCTTGTTGATGGCATCAGGGGCAAGGGGCATTATGTCGGCACCTACATGGCTTGGGAAGTGTTCAGTCCGGGCTGGTGGGGCGAAGGCGAAATCAAGTTTTACATGGACGGTGACAAGGAATTTCCGACCATCGCCGGGACGGGCACGGAAGATTATTTTTGCGGTTCCTACAATTTTGATCGCGGTGGGTTTTATCGCGAATTCAGTACGCCCTACGCCGGTTTGGTGCAGGTGTTGCCGCGCGACACAAAAGCCTACATCCCCGGTCAGCGTTTCGGGCTTTACCGCTGGCACATCACCGACCCGGTGCGCTTCGAGCAGGATTTGAAGGTCACGATGCAGGCACTCGGCTGGCAGGACGGCGGACGTTATCTGCCGCTGGAAGACGATATTTCCAGCACGGTGTTCTGGTATCAGACCGAACCGCACGCCCCGTTCCCGAAACTGCCCTCGAAAGAGGAATTGCAGATCAAACCGCTCGAACTCAGACCGGTGAATTAACATGACAGCATAACTCAGGCAGGGCGGTCACGGCGTGACCGCCACATGTTTACGGGTCACTGAATGGAGAGTAAAAATGGCAACAGCAGAATTGAGCGACACCCAACTGTTAAAGGACGCTATCGCGATGCGGCTTGCCGACATTGACGATCGGGAATTTTTGAATGCTCTTTTGACGCTGGCCGACAGATTCCACAAACCAAAACCTCTGACTGCGGAACAGTGGGAGGACATCGAAATCAGCCGACAGCAAATTGCCGCCGGACAGACGATTTCACACGAAGATGTCATGAAAGAATTAGACGCATTATACCCCGATGACGAAAATTGAGTGGACTTTCCGTGCCAAAAGGCAACTGGACGAAATCCTGAAGTTTTACACCCGGCGGAACGGTTCACCAAGTTACAGTCAACTTCACTCAATCCGGGACGGCAGACGCGACGATGAATAAAAGACGGAGAATCAAGCGAGGCAGTTATGGCGATGGCTGAACAGACAGACCAGGAATACCGCTTGAAGGTGAAACTGTTCGGACGCATTGAGAGGACGCATAATCTCTCGTTGCTCCGAAAAGTCGAATCGTTATTGGACGAACAGTTGCCGGAAAATGTTTATCTCCTTTCTGCGGAAGAACGGGAAGGCATGAATCTTGCCCGCCAGCAACTGGATGCCGGGTTGGGTATCCCGCATGAAATCGTGGAAGGCGAATTGAATCGCTGGCTGGATGAACTGGAACGGAATGAATGCGAAACAAACGGAAACTGATATGGTCTCCTGGAGCGCAAGAGCAATGGAAGGAAATCCTTCGTTTTTATACAAAACGCAATGGTTCTGCCGACTATTCGCGCCGGTTGAATAAACAATTGCTTGCCATGCTTCGCATGATACGCCTTTGGCCTGAAATCGGTGAGGAAACGGACGGTGTGAGAAATTATCGACGGCATGTTGTCGGGTACCATGCGGTTTATTACTGGATAACCAATGACGAAATTGAGGTCGCTGAAATCCGGGACGGCAGACGCGACGACGAATAGTGCAAAGGAACCTTGAACATGAGCAATGAAAACGAACCTATTGACGTTTCCCCTGAAAACCCGGGTGAAACGACTCCGCTACAAAAGACGTGGGGGATGACGGAACATACCTACTGTATGTTAATGCACCTGTCAACCCTTTTGTCCGGATCGGGATTTGGAATTGCCGTTCCCATTGTCTTATGGGCGGTCAACAAAGACCAGTCGCAAGTCATAGATCAACATGGCAAGAACGTTTTGAATTTCATCATCAGCATGTTGATCTATGCTTTTGCATCCATTCCCTTGACATTCGTTGGTATTGGAATTGTAACCCTCATTGCGATAGCCATTGTTGCGATCGTATTCCCGATCATCGCCGCAGTCAAGGCCAATGACGGCAAGTATTGGCCTTACCCGTTGTGTATTCGGTTTTTCAAATAACAAAACCTTAACGTGGCATTTTGATACTGCTGGTTTCAATCCGCAAGGAAATTTTTATGAACGCAACGACCGACAAGAACATTGGCCGCATCACGCAGGTGATCGGTTCGACCTTTGACGCGGAGTTCCCGGAGCATCGACTTCCGGCGATTTACAACGCCCTGAAAATCGACAGCGAACAGAAAGGCATCGTCATTCACCTGACCGGCGAAGTGCAACAGCATCTTGGCGGCGGCCGCGTTCGTTGCGTCGCGCTGGGGACAACAGACGGACTGGTGCGCGGCATGGAGTGCGTCGATACCGGCACACCGGTTTCCGTCCCTGTGGGCAAGGAAACGCTCGGCCGCGTGTTCAACCTGCTCGGCGAACCGATTGACAAACGCGGCCCGGTCACGGCGACGGAATACCGCCCGATTCACCAGGATGCCCCGAAACTGTCGCAACTTTCGACCAAGACCGAAGTGTTCGTCACGGGCATCAAGGTCATCGACCTGCTCACGCCGTTCATTCGCGGCGGCAAGGCGGGACTGTTCGGCGGGGCGGGACTCGGCAAGACGGTCATTTTGCAGGAATTGATCGCGCGAATCGCCAGTGCCCACGGCGGATCGTCGGTCTTTGCCGGAGTCGGCGAGCGCACCCGGGAAGGCAACGACCTTTGGCTCGAAATGCAGGAAGCCATGATCGGCGACACAGGCCGCAACGTCATGTCGCAAACGACAATGGTGTTCGGTCAGATGAACGAGCCGCCGGGAAGCCGTCTCCGCGTCGCACTGTCGGCACTCACCATGGCCGAATATTTCCGCGACACGACCGGAACCGACGTGTTGCTGTTCATCGATAACATTTTCCGTTTCTCCCAGGCCGGAAGCGAAGTGTCCGCGTTGCTCGGGCGTATGCCTTCGGCGGTGGGATACCAGCCGACGCTGGCCAGCGAAATGGGAACATTACAGGAACGCATCGCCTCGACCGACAAGGGCGCGATCACGTCAGTGCAAGCCGTTTACGTTCCCGCCGACGATCCGACCGACCCGGCCCCGGCCACGGCCTTCGGGCAGCTTGACGCATTCATTTACCTCGAACGCGCCATTTCGGAAAAGGGGATTTACCCGGCGGTCGATCCGCTCGCTTCATCGAGCCGTGTGCTTGATCCGCAGTATGTCGGCGACCGGCATTATGCCTGCGCCCGCCGTGTGCAACAAACCTTGCAGCGGTATCGCGAATTGCAGGACATCATCGCGATTCTCGGCGTCGATGAATTGGCCGAGGAAGACAAACTCGTCGTGCATCGCGCCCGGCGCATGGAGCGTTTTCTTTCGCAACCGTTCCTTGTGGCCGAAGCGTTTACCGGCAAGAAGGGTGAAATCACGCCGCTGGAAGAGACGATCCGGTCGTTCGAGGAAATCAGCGACGGCAAATGGGATCACCTGCCCGAATCGGCGTTCATGTACGTCGGTGCCGTCGAACAGGCCGCCGAGCAAGCGGAACGACTTGCCGCAGCAGCAAAGAAATAGTTGTTGTTGTCTGAACCAGGATTTTCATAAGATTTTTAAGAGTTTGCCAAGATGATTTTTTTCAGTAGAATCCTGGCCATTATGTAAACCTTGTGAAAATCCTGGTTCAGACTGAAAGAATCCCGGTGAATCATACCAATCCCGGAAAAATCCCGGTTCAGACAAAATGAAATGTTTAGTCGTCACTCCTGAAGAAACGGTTCTCGATGTTGATGCAACGTTTGTTGCGTTGCCGCTATATGACGGCGAAATCGGGATTGCGGAAAATCACACGCCGCTCGTCGGACGGCTTGGCTACGGCGAACTGCGCATCAGCCGGGATAAAAACGTGACGAGCGACGTGACCAGCTATTACGTCGAGGGCGGCTTCGTTGAGGTGCTGAACAACACCGTTTCGCTCTTGACGAACAAGGCCGTTCCCTTGGGCAGTCTCAACCTTCAGGAATCGCAGGCTGAACTCGAATCGGCACTCAAAAAAACGGTGCAAACCGAGGAACAACTCCATCTGAAAGAGCAAACCGTTGCCGCCGCCCGTGCGCAGGTTCACCTGGCACAAAAATCCGCCGGCAAATCGTGATCCCGAAGGAGTTGCGCTAGACTCACGCGACCATTTCCATCAGAGCCGCGAGAGTCATTGAGCGGTTGAAGCGGAGCAGAGTTTCAAACCGTTCGACCGCTCCGCAACCATCGCGGCTCTGAGGGATCGAACAACTTGTTTCGCGAGTCTTTAGCGCAGCAACTTCCCGGCTCCGGCGGCAATCAGTTCATCGGCAACACGACTGCCAAGTTGCACGGCGGTTTCGATGATTCTGTCGGTTTCCTGTGAGAAATGAACCATTGTTCCTTGCTTTTCGAGACGCCGGCTGCCATCGGGCGAAAGCACGCGTGCGAGAAGCGTCATCAATGCAACGGATGACAATTCGACCACACAGATCGCGGCAACCGGTGCCAGACAACCGCCGTGAAGCGAACGCAACAGCGAACGCTCGGCGGTCACTGCAACGTAAGTCGGCAGGTCGTTGAGGCAATCCAGCGCGGGGCGAAGTGTTTTCCTGTTTTCGGAACGTACCTCAATCCCAAGTGCCCCTTGCCCGATGGCCGGCAGAAAGAACGGCAGGTCGAGCAGCGATGTGACGCGTTCCTGCAATCCGAGTCGCACAAGTCCCGCTTCGGCCAGAATAACGGCATCGTAATCCCCGGCGTCCAGCTTTTTCAAGCGAGTTTCGACGTTCCCGCGAATATCGGTGATTTGAAACCGTGAGCCGTACAGGTGGAGCAACTGGGCCTTGCGCCGGATACTGCCAGTGCCGATTCGCGAACCTTCGGGCAGTGCGTCAAGCGATGCAGCCTTGCGGGAAACAAAAGCGTCGCATAACGGTCCGCGTTTGGGTGAAGCGGCGAACTCCAGCCCCTCCACTTTTTCCGTCGGCAGGTCTTTGAGACTATGCACGGCCAAGTCGATTTCACCGTCAAGCAGGGCGCGTTGGATTTCCTTCGTAAACACCCCTTCGACGCCAAGTCCTGCGATTGGCCGGCCACGATCATGGTCGCCGCTGGTCCCGATTTCGATGATTTGCGTGACGAAACCATGCCGCCGCAGTTCCGCTTCGACCCAATGAGCCTGCCATAAGGCCAACGTACTGCCGCGCGTTCCGATGCGAATGGGTTTCATGGGCAAAAATTCCTCGTTCATCAATTACAAAACATAATCCATCGCATACAGGATGGCCGACGAATTCATTCCCCGTGTTCCGGCAAATTGGACGATAATATTCCTCAGTTCCTGTTCATTTTTTGCGGAATGAATGCGTTGAACGGTGTCTTGCGTAAGCAGAAAATACCGGGTCATAAACGCCAGCTTTGCCGTGTCCGTATTGGGATACCGCGCAATGAACTCGTCGAGCGAATCGGCGTCGGCATGGCTGGGCAGGGCGTTCCAATACCGCTCCGCCGCCTGCTCTGCGGAATTCTGGCCAAATAACGGGCAGGACAGGAACGCTACGAAAAGGACAAAGAGAAACGTGGAGCAGGGGTTGGGTTTCATTGAGGTTACTCCGTTGGTTGTTGTGAATTTTTTGAATCAATGATGTCTCTTGGCTTCGTTTAACTACTCCTCGCGAACCAGGGACAAACGCAAGCCCGCGGCGTCGCCCCGGCCCGACGGGCCGTTGCTGCCCCGATACGCAGACCGGCAGTACCTGGCGTCGTCGCACCAGCTCCCGCCACGCAGGACGCGGCCCGAGCCCGTCGGTGGCCCCACGGGATCAGTCACATTACCGTTCGGGTACTCTCCGTACCAATCCCAACACCACTCCCAAACGTTGCCGTGCATGTCGTAGAGTCCCCAGGCATTCGCAGGATAGGAACCTGTAACAGTCGTTTTTTCCACATACGGGCCATTCGTGGACGTGCCGTAAGGATAATTCCCTCTACAGTTCGCCTTGTCACCATTCAAAACACTGCCAAAATGAAACGGCGTCGTCGTTCCCGCACGACAGGCATACTCCCACTGCGCTTCCGTCGGTAACGAAAACCGGTAACCCGCAGGAGCCATGTTCAACGCATTGAATTTGCGTATAGACTCCTGGCAATCCTCCCACGAAACCATTTCCACAGGCAGCTTGCTGTTGCCTTTAAAATGACTTGGATTATTGCCCGTCACACTTTCCCACATCTCCTGCGTCACCTCTGACTCAAGCATCCAAAAACCTTTCGTCAATGTCACCTGATGCTGTGTTTCACCATCAATTCGCTCCGCTTCTGTGGGCGGACTTCCCATCATAAATGTCCCGGCCGGACACCAGCGGAAAGGATACTCCACACCCTTGATCGTCAAAACCATCCGTGTGCCTGCTCTGCGGTTGTTCTCTCCTATGTTTTCTCTGCCGTTGTTCTCTTCACGCCCTTGGGCCGTCCATTTCACTGTGGCCGGCTTACCGTCGAGTATCCTGTCCGGTATTGGTTCCGTTTGCGTGATGACCAGCCCGCCGAAATTCCGCGACGGATAAGGAATCGCGCATCGGAATGTGACACTCCGGATTCCGACTGTTCCTTCCGTGGCGAGAATCTTCAGCGAGTTTTCACGCTGGAACTCATCCAACTTCAACGTTTCGGTAAAATCGCGGCCCCCGGTGAATTCAAAAACACGGGTTTTACCTGTTTCATCGGTTAAAGATTGACTGTTCCAGCGAATCCGGGCTTTTCCCGTCACTTCCGCATTGAAAACACACTGGATCACGGCCTCCACGGTTTTCACGTCCTTCGGCAACGAGAACTTGAACTCTAGGGAATCATCCACTTTTCCAAGTTTCCAGAATTGATAGCTGCCGCCTTCCGCAATGCCGCCGCCATCAAGTCCAACCCCAACAGCGTTGTCCGGCGACACCGCCTCGCCGTCTTTCAGTGAAACAAACAACGTGCGGGGGTAAGTCAATTCCCCGGCGTCAAGTTCCCGGGCTGAAGCGGATGCAAAAACCGTGAGAATCAGAGACAGGAACAAAAACTGCTTCAAGATGCTCATTGGCCATTGACGCATGGGATTTCCTCACTTGAAAATTGAATCGTACTTGTATCAAAACTGTAAACTATCAGTAAACTATATCAAAAAGGCATCTCAAATGCAATCCGTTTGTCCATTCGATTTTGATAATTTACCGATAGATTTCCCGTTTCATTTCTTAAACATAACATAAATCAAAAATCTTTAAAAACCACAATTTCGGTTTACCCTGACGAAAGTTCAGCACAAATATCAATAATTCCAAGTGTCAGGCGGCTTTATTCTTGACAGAATCGTTCAAAAAACACATAATAGAAGAATTACCATTAGATTACAACCCGGCGTCAAGCCATTGACACGAATGTGGTGTTCCATTGAGACGTGCCATCATCAGTGACATTCACAGTAACCTCGAAGCCTTGGACGCGGTGCTGAAAGACATTGAGTTGCAAGGGGCGGACGAGATTTTCTGTCTCGGCGATTCGGTCGGTTACGGTCCCAATCCGCTGGAGTGCATCGATTTGGTGATGGAAAAAGCCAAGGTCTGCCTGCTCGGAAATCACGATCAGGCAACGCTTTTCGACCCGGAAGGCTTCAACATCGGGGCGGAACAGGCGATTTTCTGGACGCGGGACCAACTTGAGAATTTCCACGACCCCAAGGCGAACGCCCGCTGGGATTTTCTTGGAGCCTTGCCCCGCTCCTATCGGGTGGACGACTTTTTCTTTGTCCACGGCAGCCCCCGCAACCCGCTCAATGAGTACGTTTTTCAGGAAGATATCTTCGACGAGCGAAAAATGGACCGCCTTTTCGACATTGTGCCGCACTGCTCGTTTCAGGGACACACCCATGTCCCCGGCGTTTTCACCGAAGACCGCAAATTTTACACTCCCGCCGATATGGACATGGTTTACACCATCGAACCGGGATTCAAGGCCATGATCAATGTCGGTTCGGTCGGGCAGCCGCGAGACCACGATCAACGGGCCTGTTACGCCATCTGGGACGACGAAACGGGAACAGTCACCTATCGCCGCGTCGAGTATCACGTCAAAATCACCGTCGAGAAAATCCACCAGATGCCGGTTGACAGGTTTCTCGGCGACCGGTTGCTCGACGGAAAGTGAGGCAGAATGCAGAATGCAGAATGCAGAATGCACTTGCGCAACTGGTGATTAAGGTGAAATAACGATATACGAAAACGAAAAAGGAAGTTTAGTGCAAAATAGAGTTATGTGCAAGTGCTGGTGAATGTTCCCTCATTCTGTATTTTCCATTTTGCATTCACTGGGTTACCATGAAAGAATCCATACTTCGCGACAAAAGCTATGCGTTTGCCTTGCGAATAGTGAATCTGGCAAAGTATTTGCAGACGAAAAAGCGCGAATTTATCCTTAGTAAACAGATACTTCGGAGTGGAACCGCTATTGGAGCATTGGTCAGAGAGTCTGAACGCGCAGAAAGTACAGCGGATTTTGCTCACAAACTGAATATCGCGTTGAAAGAAGCCGACGAGACAGACTTTTGGCTTTCATTATTGAAAGACTCAGATTTTATGAATGAGAAATCTTACGTGAGCATTTCAAGAGATTGCCAGGAACTGATTTCCATTCTTGTTGCTTCCATCATAACAGCCAAGAAGAATGCCAAACGAAAAACACAGAATGAGAACAAAGAATGAATTCTGCACTCTGCATTCTGCATTCTGCATTACCATATAACCACAAAGCCACACTTTTCATATTCCGTTCCCCATGAACCAATTCGAGAACCCGAACGACCGTTACGCCGCGTCACAACGCCAGATGATCACGTTTATTTTTCTGATGGCGGCGGTTTTTCTTTTTTTGCAATGGATGCGACCGCCACAGCAGCCCAGGCAAGGGAACAATCCGGCGCAACAAACCGAAGATGATCCGGTGAACGCCCTTTTCAACGGTAACGAAACGACAGGCGATGACGCCGTTGAGACGCTTGATGTTCCGGTGTTTCCGGGTTCTTACGTAACACTCGGTTCGGCGGATCCGAAAAGTCCGTACAACATGCTTGTCACGCTGTCCAGCCGGGGAGCGACTGTGCGGCAGATCGACATGAACAAGCCGCAATATCGTGACACGCAAGACTCGACCGGCTGGATGGGACAGATCGTTGTTGAATTGGCCGACATGCCCGAATACGGTTGCCCGGTGCAGGTGGTCGGTCAGGGAACACCGGCGGAAGCGGCGGGACTACAGCCGGGCGACGTGATTGTCCAATTCAACAACACGGACATTGCGTCGTTTGAGGATTTGCGAAAAGCCCTGCTTGCAACGAAGCCGAATCAAACCTGCAAGTTGACCGTCCAACGTGCTGAAGCCGAAGTCAAACTGGAAGTCAGGCTGACACAAGCTCCTCTGTCGATTGTGCGACCGGAAACGCCGGTGACCGACTTCGAGTCCTACAAGAATCTGACCGGCTTGCACGCTTACGATGCAGAAACGCAACCGCCGCTGTCGTTCGCGATGACATTCGAGCGGATCGACAGTGCTGAGTTGCCGATGCCTCTGTGTCTCCGCCCCGCCCGGGATGACCAGGACTTTGACAGCCGTCCGGCACGATTTGGGCAGGACACGCCGCGCGACACCGGCATCGAAAACGAACTGCCAGGCGTCAAGCTCCGCTCGGATCACTGGAAACTCGAATCAGTCGATGAAAACGAAGTGGTTTTTTTGCAATATATTCCCAAGTCGCGGCTGGAGGTGCGAAAGACCTATCGTTTGGAAAAAACCGCGAATGACGCCGACCCCGGTTATGCCCTGACACTCAAAATTGACATCAAAAATACCGGGGAACGGGAGCGTAAAGTTGCCTACCTGCTTGACGGTCCGTCGGGATTGCCGATTCAGGGTGCCTGGTATGCGGCCGGCCGCAAAACCGGTCCCGGCTGGTCGGGCTACGGAATGCGGGATATTGTCTATCAACTCCATGACAAGCCTTCCGATGTTCTGACATGCAACAAGATTGCTGCCGACAAACACGACAAAATTGCGGTTGACCTTGCAACCCGCCGAAAACTGCTGGATTATATCGGCGTCGATACGCAGTATTTTCAATGCACGATGATCACAGACCGGGAGGACTTGGAGGAATCGAATCTCGAATACGTCGTCCCCATGCGGGTTGGCACATTCACGAAAGCTTGGCCTGTTGTCACAAATGTGTCGTTTCGGCTTGTCAGTGCCGAAAAAACATTGCAACCGGAGGAAACGCTCTCGCACGAGTACAAAATTTTCGCCGGCCCGAAACAACCGGAGACGCTGGAAGCCTACGGATTGCGCGACACCTTGTACTACGGCTGGTTTGCCTGGTTCGTCAAGCCGTTGCTTTGGCTGTTGCACGTGTTCCATTTTTTCATTCGCAGCTATGCACTGGCGATCATCCTGCTGACCATCGTGGTGCGATTGCTCCTTTATCGCTTGAACCGCAAGCAGATGCTCAGCATGATGCGCATGCAGGAAATGAAACCGGAAATGGAGAAAATCACCGAAAAATACAAGGACGACATGCAGGAACGCTCGAAGGCATTGCAGGAATTGTACCGGAAACACAATTTCAATCCGCTTTCGGGCTGTTTGCCGATGCTGATCCAGTTGCCGATTTTGGTCGCGCTGTACAAGGCACTTTCGGTCGATGTCGAGTTGTACGGTGCCTCACTGCTGGGAAGCGGCGTTCGCTGGTGTTCCGACATGGCCGCCCCGGACCGGCTTTGGGATTGGAGTAACCTCTGGATTTCCCTGGGCTGGACGAGTTTCAATAACGGGTACAACATGTTTGCGCTCGGCCCGTACCTGAACGTGCTGCCGGTCATCACGATTATCCTGTTTCTCGTGCAACAGTCCGTCATGATGCCTCCGCCGACCACCGATCAGGAAAAACAAATGCGCACGATGATGAAATTCATGATGATCTTTATGGCCTTCATGTTTTTCAAAGTGCCGAGCGGTTTGTGTATTTATTTTATCGCCAGTTCGCTCTGGGGCTTTGCCGAGAAGAGATTTCTGCCGAAACCCAAACCGGTAAGCGCGTCCGACGGCACATCTCCGCCGCCGGCTGAAGTGACCGTGACCGACCGCAAATACCCTGTTCGCCCGGTCGATGACCGCGAATCGAAAAAGAAAAAGAAGCACAAGCAGTCGCCGACCAACGAAGACGAGCCGCAGGGTTTTTGGCAGGAGATCAAATCCCGCTGGAAACGGGTTCTCGAAGAAGCCCAACATCGCCCCGGTGACTCCCAAAAACCGGGACGAAGACGGACGCGGAAGAAGTAGCAAACATTTCAGCGGATGATTTGCCAAAGTGGTCTTGAACGTGCCGAAAACTCTTGCTATAACGTTTTCTTAGCCGTTCACGATTTTTCAACTTACCCCTTTCCTGGAAATGACTGATGATGACTGTGACACGACGACAATTCATGGCAACCGCTGCGGCGGTTGGAACTTTTGGTGCCGTTCCCGTTTGGGCTTCGGCGTCAAGCACTGATTTTACACTCTGGCAAATTCCGTTGCACCAGACGCAAACGCAGGGAAATTCCTACGTGTTTCAAATGAACGACGGCAAAGTCGTCGTCATGGACGGCGGGGTTGCGCAGGAAGCCGGCTATCTGCGGGGTTTTCTGGGGGCATTGGGGAACGAGGTGGAAGCCTGGTTCATCTCCCATCCGCACAGTGACCATATCGGGGCCTGCAATGAAATTCTCAAGAATCCCGACGGCATTCAAATCAAAACCATTTACCACTCTGAGTTCTCGAAAGACTTTTACGCCAAGGTCGAACCGGGCAGCCGGGAGTTGACCGAAGAGTTTTACGCGAATTTGAGAAAACCGGACTGGCAAGAAGCAGACTCCTCAGTTGTTGATGTGACCGAACCGGGCTTGACGGTAAAAATCGGTCAAACACATTTCAAAATTCTCGACGTGAAGGATGAAAGCGTCACGAATAACGCCTACAATAATTCCTGCATGGTCATTCGGGTTTGGGATGACGCGAGGTCCGTCGTTTTCCTTGGTGACGCCGGTGTCGAACAGGGGGACCGGCTTCTGAACGGCCCGTTCCGCAAGGAACTCGACTGCGATTTTCTCCAACTGGCGCATCACGGCCAAAGGGGGGTTCGCAAGGAGTTTTATCGTGCCATCAAGTTCAACGCCTGTCTCTGGCCGACGCCCCTTTGGCTTTACAATAACGACGCCGGAAAGGGGTTTAACACACATACCTGGGAGACTGTGGAAATTCGCAACCTGATGGATGAACTCGGCATTGAAAAGCATTTCATCGGATGGCAGGGACTTGGGGTCGTCCGATGAATCATTGGATTGATTGCGTAACAGTGCCGCAATCGTAAGATTACACAAATGGTACGCGTTCATGGTTTTTTTCTCAACATCTGGCACGAAGAAAATGATCGGAAAGAATTTTCTCGCAGAAATCGCTGAGGACGCAGAGAATTTTTTCCTGCGTCCAAGACGTTGGGGTTAAACACCTTTGCGGCCTCTGCGCCCTTTGGGAGAAAAAATCCTTCATGCCTTCATAGTGAATACTTCGTGAATGGTTATCGCAAATGCACTCCGGTGGAGCGTAACCGCTTCCATGCTCAAAGGAAGGCACAGATTTTCAAATGATGCAACTCATTTCCGAAGGCAAACTGTATTGGTGGCTCCCTCTGGTGTATCTCGCAATTGGTTTGGCTGTCGGAATCCTCGTTGCGAATTACTTGTTCCGGGATGTGTCCTGGTACCATCTGATAACGAGCAAGTCCCTCGTAAGCTGGACAGCAAAAGGCGAAATGCGACACAACGCGTTTGAACGGTATTTGGAAACCATCGTCTTGCCGACCCTCATCGTTTGGGTGGTTTTGATTTATTGCACCATCCGTTACGTGAGAGGTTTTTAACAGGTTTTCGCGGGATGTGGGAAACCACTTGCGCTGGGATACCTTGCGTGAAAAAGTGAAAACCCTCTTGTGTCCGACCCGCCAAACAGGTACAATGCAATGATTCCTGAAGCATTTGAATCTTTCTTTGAGTGCCTGCATGATGAAACTCGAACAGTATATTGCCCTGCATTTGGCCTTCATCGTTTGTCTCAGTTCGTACATGCTGGGCATGGGACAGGGTGATGTTGTCCTGCCGATACTCACACTCATTGCGGCAAGTGTCAGTCTCTGGGTCACGGACTTTCAGAAGTGGTTTTTCATTGGTCCCATCCTCAGCAATGTCCTCATCCTGGTCATATTACTTGCCTCGGTCGGATACCTGATTCAGGCGTTCGACGCAACGTTCGGCGGCAGCCTCTTTTCCATTGCCATTCTCCGGGTACTCGTATTTTTCCAATGGGTTCTCCTGTTCCGCAAGAAGGAGAACCGCGTCTGTTGGAACATCATGTCGGTTTCGTTTCTCGAAGTGATCGTTGCAACGGTGTTCCAGCAGACGGCTGTTTTCGGCCTGTTTGTCGTGCTGTATCTGTTTGCCGGCCTGACCGTCGTAACGTTGATGCACTTGAACCGCGACCGAATCCATTTCACGCAACACATTTTCCTGCGTTCCCTGTTTCGGGTGAAGTGGAAAGAGAAGGTTTCGTCAGGGAAAACATCCCCTGTCCGGGAAACCCCGTCACGCTGGCCTTTGGCCAATGAAAAAGCGTCATTTTCCGGCAGCGCGGCCAACCTTGGCGGCATGATCGGCATTGGCCGCGAATTTTACTATCGGCTGGTCGTTACGACGATTGCTTCGCTGGTTGTCGGCCTGTTGATTTTCTTTCTGACGCCACGGCAGGATTTCCGCATCTCTTCGCTCGAAATGCAGCGGGAAAACTGGCGCAGCCCGGCGGCCGCCGGCTTTCTGAATGCCGTGGGGTTCGCGCAGGAAATCCGGCTCGGCTCGCTCGGAACGGTTCTCGACAATCCCACAGAGATTATGAATGTGACGTTCTCGCAGCTTGAGGATGACGCACCGCCGGAAGCATCGGGGGAAACCGAGTACACGGCCATCAGCAACCGTTCGGTCTATTTTCGCGGGCTGGCATTGCAAAACTACGCACGGGGCCGCTGGAGCAGCGACGATTTGCGGCACTATCCCAATCAAGTTGTACGTGGGCCGTTGGGAAGCAATCCGTCGCCCGGCATTCCCATGTTCCAGGATTCCGTGGATTTTCCGATTGACAGCGTGGTTGTCACGTCTCAGCTTCCGGCTGCAGTTCCTCTTCCGCAAGAGCGGGCCGAATTGCGATTTCAGCCCGGCACACAGCTTGTTTATGTCCAATGCGATTACCTTGCCGAAGCCCAGGAAACTTTTTTTGCGGTCTGGCCGTATTTCTTTTTGAACACTCGGGCAGGCGGGAGGGTGAGTTTCGTTCAGGATCGCATCGTCCGTCCGCAAACATACAATTCCCGAAGGAATCCCGCGTTTCGTTTTTTGACCTATTCGTTCCGTCACGGAGATCAGCTTGACTTGATCCCGTGTCAGGAGCCGGTCGATCTGCACTCGCTCCTCGCGTTCGATGACGCGGCACTGCCCACCGTCGCTCAGACGGCGCAGCAATGGGATATTTCAACACGCGACAGGGGATTGATCGAACGGGCAAAAAATCTGGAAAACCGTCTTATGTCCGACGAGCGTTTTTATTACGCGTTGGGGGGAATTGCCCGCAGTGCAACACTCGACCCGCTGGAAGATTTTGTGCGTGATCATCCCGGCGGTCACTGCGAGTATTTTGCCGGCGCGTTGGCCATGATGTTGCGTAAGATCGGCATTCCGGTACGCGTGATTGTCGGTTATCGCCTTGATACCGACGCAGGAAATCAGGTCAAGGGGCGTTATGTGGTGCGGGAGTCGGACGCGCACTCTTGGGTCGAGGCATATATTCCGCCGCACGAAATTCCCGAATCGCTCCGCAACGGCCCTCATGCCGACTGGTGGGGACGCGGCGGCTGGTTGCGGCTCGACCCGACCGCCCCCTTGCGCGACGTCATGGCGCAAACCGGTTTCTGGGCGTCCCTGAAATACCGCGCAACGAGCTTCTGGAACGATTACGTCATCAATTTTAACGCCGCCCGCCAGGAAGGGGCGATTTATTTGCCCGTCGCCGATTTCTTCACGTCGATGAAAGCACGCTTTTTCGACGCACAATACTGGAAAACCATCGGTCGTGCCGTCCAACACCGTTATGTCGAAATTTTCCGGTCCTTGCGTCAGGGAAACTGGCAGGGGAACGACTTGGTGCTGCTCGGCATTCCCATTGTTCTCGTTGTGGCCATTGGCTACGTCGTTTACCGGGTGGTACGGCGTGTGATTCGCGAAGTCCATGGCCGCAGACTGATCCGCGAACAACGCCAGCGACTCGTGACAGTCGAATTTTACCGGCGGTTTGAACGCATCATGCAAAAGCTCAACCTCACTCGCGTATCCACCGAAACCCAGCGCGAGTTCGCCCGTCGCTGCGTCCCGGAATTTGTGCCGATGGCCGATCTGCCCGTGCATGTGGCGGAAACGTTTTACCGCGTCCGTTACGGCAACATAACACTGACGCCAGGCGAAGCCGACGAAATTCATGCCATTTTGACGCGGCTTGAAACTGTGGTTCCTGTCTGAATTAGAGAGTTTGAACAGGGTATTTTCAAGATTGAGAAGATGAACGTGGTTGTTTTTCTTGAAAAGCGTGAAGATTCCGGTACAATTACACCCAGGTGCGGTGTGATCATGACATCATAAAAATTCGTGGTTTTGACAATGCTGTTTGCCCAGAAAATTCCGTTTGACATCTCGTCGATGACCGGCACGGTGGGAAATCTTACTTACCTTGCTTTGGCCGCCATTGCCCTTTGGGGGTCCTATTGCGTACTCATCGCCTGGCGGCGGATCGGCCAGTTGAATTTCAAGCGGGAGTCGCAACAATACGATTTTCTCGCCGCGATGCACCAATGTTACCTCGCAGGCGACATGGAAGCCATCCGAAACGAGTGCCAGGGCGACAAACGCGCCGTCCCGCAATTGGTTCTCATCGCGCTGAAAAACATGTCGTTGCCTGCGACCAAACTGCACGACCTGCTCATTGAGCGGTTCCAGCGTGACGTGCTGGTCGAAATCGATTATCGTACCACCTGGGTGCATACGGTCATCAAATCGGCCCCGATGCTCGGACTGTTCGGCACGGTTCTCGGCATGATGGGGGCTTTCAGCAAGCTGGGCGCACAAACCCGGGTCGAGCCGACAATGCTTGCGTCGGACATTATGCTCGCGCTGATTACGACCGCGATTGGCCTGACCATTGCCGTCCCGTTGATTTTCGCCACAGCAAGTCTCAGCATCCGCACGGCCAAACTCGAAGATTACGTCAGTTCGGCCATTCTCAATATCGTGGAATGGAAAAAATAGGGTTTTCGCCCGAAATTCCGCGTTGGAATAAGTGTCAAGCCGTTGCTTCTGTGCCTGTAGTCTGGAATCGGGAAATCCAGCAATTTTTAATTTTTGAGACTGTAGTATGAAAATGGTTGTTTTGTAAGTTATTTACACAGAGTACATTACGACGATTATCGTCCATTATATTGCTACTTTGACTGTATAATCAACTTGTCAAGATATATGAAACGTAAAGTCGTGGCCGGAAAATATGTGAACCGTTGAACAATTTGGGGAAAACAGGAGGTTTAGGTAAATGAAAAAATTCCCTATTTCACCATGCTTTCTCTGCAATTTCGGCGAGCATTCAACAAGGCAGTGCTGACAGGCATTGTCGCAACGGTATGTAAGCATGACGCCGCCTGAATGCAGATGAGGCATGGTGAATGATTCATTCCGCAATTGTTTCATGGCCTGAATTCTACCACACACCAATTTTTTCGGCAACAATCCGATGGCTTGCCACTTTTAACCCGTTTCCAAAATGTTACAATCATTCTGATCGTCCAAATGATTTCTCCTGTTCGCTTTTCCGATGGATCACCATGCTTGCGTCGTTTTCGATTGCCGTTTGTATTTCGCCGATGGGGCATCCCTATCTGGACAGTGTGAACAACGGTGACGTCGCTACTTCAGGAAATGTCGAAAGCAAGTTCACGTCACCACTGGAAAACCGGCTTATGGCCGCGTTTTCTTCGGATTTGCAGTATGCCAAAGGTTTGCTGCATCTGGCAACGGTCGAGTTGCAAACGTTGTTGCCGCCGGATTTTGATTTCTTGCGGTCGTTTGCGAAAAGTTACATGACGCGGTTGTGTCACCTGCCGGAAATGGCCGGGGCAGGCACCAACGGCAATACGGCGCAAGTGGTGCAAAAAATTTCGCCGCTTGAACCGCCGTCGCTTGCCGAATTTGAGTTTTTTCTCGCCGGGATGCCGCCCATGTTTGGGGCGGAGTATCTCACGTCGGAAGTACTCGGCCAGTGGTGGCGGGAACTCGACCGCCATGTCCGGGAAAAAATCGCAAAACACCAGAATTGTTGCGCTGGTGGCACTAACGGTGCCGCCGATTGGATTCGACAGCAAAACCCGCTGTGGCGAACCGTTGGCAGGGTTACGTTTCATCTGGCGGAAAACAAACGGGACGAGCAACGCCCCTTTGCGTTCATGGCGACTTACACCGACAAGGTATCGACCAACGCCAAGCCCGTGCAATTGCCGCTTGCCAAAGCACTCAACGAATACGTGTCGGCCAAAGATCGCGACGCCCTGTTGCGACTGTTGCAACCGATCACCGTCGCTGCGGAAAAGTGCGACTGGGTGCAAAACATGGTAAGCGACCAGACGATATACCAGCCGCGAGCCTGGTCGGTCAGGCAGGCATACCAGTTACTTCAGGACATTCCGGTGCTCGAAGAGGCGGGACTCATCGTGCGTGTGCCCGACTGGTGGCACAAAAGCCAACCGTCGCGGCCCAGGGTCAAAGTCAGCCTCGGGGCGGGAAGCGGGGCGAAAACGCTGACCGCCGATTCGCTCTTGAATTTCCGCATAGAAACCGTTTACAATGATGAAACGTTGACGCCGGAAGAACTTGCCGAACTGCTTGCCGCCGATGCGCAGCTTGTCCGGCTTCGCGGCGAGTGGGTCGAAATCGACCGTGAGCAACTCAAGGCGACGCTTGACCATTGGAAAAAAATCGACACGATGGTTCGCGAGGACGGCATTTCATTTTACGAAGGAATGCGGCTGCTTTCGGGTTTGCCGGTGGACGGAAAATGGGACGCCGCTGAAAAAGAGACGATGTTCCGCAATTGGTCGGAAGTCGTGCCGACCTCACAATTCGCGGAGTTGCTTGCCGCCATGCGCAACCCGAATAAACTGGACAGGTCTGATATTGGCCTTGCAAAACTCAATGCCACATTGCGTCCGTATCAGGAAACCGGCGTTCGGTGGTTGCATTTTATGACGCAAATTGGACTGGGAACGTGCCTGGCCGATGACATGGGGCTTGGTAAAACGATCCAGGTCATCGCTCTGTTGCTCATGCAGCAACAAGAGGTGCGACTGCAAAAAGAGTCGCTTGCGACATCGCTGTTGATTGCCCCGGCATCGCTGCTGGCGAACTGGGAATCGGAAATCCGGCGGTTCGCCCCGTCGCTGAAAACGCATATCGCGCATGGGAGTGGTGCCGGAGCGGACGAGCCGGAGCATCTCGGCACCGTGCAACTCGTCATGACAACTTACGGAATGCTCGACCGACTTGACTGGATCAAATCGAAAACGTGGCGCAACGTCATCATCGACGAAGCCCAGGCGATCAAAAACGCCGGGACGCGACAGTCGAAAGCGGTCAAAAGCGTTCGCGCGACCGGCCGCATTGCACTGACGGGCACGCCGGTTGAAAATCGCCTTTCGGACTTGTGGTCGCTCTTCGATTTTATCAATCCGGGACTGTTGGGAACAAGTGCCGCGTTCAACAAATTCACCAAATCGCCGGCCACGCAGCAAAACCGCGAGTCAACATACGCCCCGTTACGACGGCTGGTGCAACCCTACATTTTGCGGCGGCTCAAAACCGACAAGACGATCATCTCCGACCTGCCCGACAAGACGGAAGTGACGGCGTGGTGCAGTCTCTCAAAAGATCAGGTGAAACTGTACGCCCAATCGGTGAAGCAGCTTGCCGGCGACTTGAAAGCCAACGAGGAAGGCATCAAGCGTCGCGGTGTTATTCTTTCGTACCTGATGCGCTTCAAGCAGATTTGCAATCACCCGGCACAGTGGTCGGGGGACGGCGATTATGCCCCGGCGAAAAGCGGCAAGTTCGAGCGATTGCGTGAGATTTGTGAAGAGATTGCCTCGCGTCAGGAAAAAGTGCTCGTGTTTACGCAGTTTCGTGAAATCACCGGAGCACTGTCGTATCACCTGCAAAACGTGTTCAAAAAGCCCGGCCTCATTCTCGACGGCAGTACGGCGATTGCGAAGCGGCGGCAGATGGTCGAGGCATTTCAAACGGAATCGGGGCCGCCGTTTTTTATTCTCTCGCTCAAGGCGGGCGGCACGGGCTTGAACCTGACGGCGGCTTCGCATGTCGTGCATTTTGACCGATGGTGGAACCCGGCGGTCGAAAATCAGGCGACCGACCGCGCGTTCCGCATCGGCCAGAAGAAAAACGTGCTCGTGCATAAGTTCGTCTGTCGCGGTACGATTGAAGAGAAAATCGACGAACTGATCGAAAGCAAAAAAGCACTCGCCGGCGAAATCGTCGATGCCGGCGGCGAGTCGCTTGTCACCGAAATGAGCGACGCCCAACTCATGCAGATGGTTTCGCTCGATTTGGAAAAATGCCGGGGGTAACAATCATTTTTTCACAAGGCACAGTGGCAAAAGATTGTTTTGTACCAATGATACACAATATCCTGACGGAATCATCCGCATGCACGTTAAAACATGCCGTTTTTCGCCTAGAACACCGCGCTCGCGGGATACTCGAATACCAAAAAAGACGATTCGAATACCCTCAGAGTGTACTCGAATACCCCGGGGGACTATTCGAATACCCCCGGAGAGTACTCGAATACCCCGGGGGACTATTCGAATACCCCCGGAGAGTACTCGAATACCCCGGGAGACTATTCGAATACCCCCGGAGAGTGCTCGAATACCAAAAAAGACGATTCGAATACCCTCAGAGAGTACTCGAATACCCCCGGAGAGTACTTGAATACCATCAATGTGAATTCGAGTACACCAAAAGTGCGCCATTGACCGCCCTGACTGCGACACTGTGTTATCGTATTTTACAATCTCAATCACTCAAAAATGAAAGGAATCACATCATGTCTTATTACGGTTTCGGTTGGCGGCCTTACGTTCCGGTTGCTCAAAAACGGGCGAATGCGGTTCGGTACGTCAATAAAAAACTCGGCAAGAAGGCGAACCCCATCAACATCGAAGGGAAGAAGATCGCCAAAACGTTTTGGGGAATTGCCTGGTGCGACAATCTGGAATCGTACAGCGATTACGCAAACCGGATGCCGCGCGGCAGGACATATATCCGTAACGGCTCGGTCGTGCATCTCGAAATCGACAAGGGCGTGGTGCGTTCGTATGTCGCCGGGTCGGATACCTACAAAATCGAGGTGAAAATCGAGCCGCTCAAGCCCGCTGCCTGGAAACGGCTCAAGCAAAAATGTGCCGGAGAAATCGCGTCGGTCGTTGAACTCCTGCAAGGCAAACTCTCGAAAAACGTGCTTGCCATCGTTACGGACAAAAAGGAAGGCTTGTTCCCTTCGCCGAAAGAAATCACACTCGATTGCTCGTGCCCGGATTGGGCGGTCATGTGCAAACACGTTGCGGCGACACTTTACGGCGTCGGGGCATTGCTTGATAAAAGCCCTGAACTGTTTTTCAAGCTGCGCGGCGTCGATCACCTCGCACTGATCGAAACGTCGGTCGCCATTCCGGCGGGCAAAGCCGATTCTGAAACGCTGGACACCGAAAGTCTGGAAGGCATTTTCGGCGTCGAACTGGCGACTTCGCTGGAAGACAAGCCCGCCCCGGCAAAGAAGACCAGCAAAAAAGCGGTCAAAAAAACCGCGAAGAAGTCAACCAAAAAAGCGGTGAAGAAACAGGCACCGAAAAAAACGACCGGAAAAGTCGCTAAAAAATCAACGCCGGCATCGGAAAAGGCATTGAAGAAGCCCGTGAAAAAGAAGGCGGCGAAGAAAGCAACGATCAAGCAAATTTCCCCGAAGAAAGTAGCCGGAAAAAAGACAAAGAAGACCGGCAAGAATGCTTCCGGGAAAAAATAAAACCATACCTCACACCGCCATTAAGCTGGTATTTTTCAGGTTTTGGAAATTTGGCTGCATGAGGGTTTCGATTTCAGCTTTGTCTTCGGTTTCGACCCGGTCGAGGCAATCGTTGATGCCCGTTTTGAAGTCATCGAAGGTTTCATAATACGGATTGTAAAAACACTTTTTCTTCACAAATTTCCACAGCCGTTATTGTTGCGAATTGGTTGTCAGCACTTTGAGGGATTGCATTTTCCGAACCGTCTCCAGTGCCGTATCATCCAGTTGACACCCCGTCAGGTTGAGTTGCTCCACGGTTTTAAGTTCGGCAATCGCTTCCAAAATATCCGGCGTCAGCATGTTATGGGACAAATCAAGTTTTTTCAAATTGGGAAACTGATTCAAAACTCTCATATTTTGAGCTGTCAGGTAGGTTTTGGGGAACGACAGGGACTCCAGTCGTGTTCGAATGGTCTCCGTCTCCGCAAGAGCATGGAAAAAAACGCCGGTGACCATCATGTCGGAAACAGCCAATCTCTTCAAACCGCGAAAAGCGCGAAGCGAATCCAGACCCGCGTCGTAAATCGCAGTATTGCGGGCCAGAACCAGAAGTTCCAATTGTGCCGCCCATTCCTCATGGGAAGCAAGTTCGGCGAAACCTTCCCCGGTGATGGATGTCCCCTCAATCGACAAACCCCGGAGCTGCGGCAAGCCAGGCAAGATTTCCAACACGGAATCGTCAACGGCAAAACCGCCGATTTTCAAGTCGGCCAGCCGTGTCATCGTGCCAAGAATCCTGTAATCCTCCTGCGTCAAATTGCTGCACTGCCGCAAATCCAACGCTCTCAGATCAGGTGACCCGGCGATTTTTTCGATCACCACCCGGGTTGGACTCATCTCGATGAGAGCCAGCGACTGCAATGGCACAGTCTCAAGTGCCGCCGTGATTCCCGGTTCGCCGACCTTGTTCAGGCGACGAAGCGTCAAACGGCGAAGCGTGGGAACCGATGCAACCATTGCTTCCAGGTTGCTGTCAGTGAGCGGAACGTCCTGGAGAAAAAGAGTTTCAAGATGCTGCTGTTTCGCGAGGCCGGAAAACGCTTCATACGACAAGCTTCCTCCGGCCACGGCCAGGTTTTTCAGATTCGGGATTAAAAGGGCTTGCCGCAAAACAGCGTTGGTGACCGAAGTCCGCTCTGCAGCAAGATTGACACCGGCAACCACACCCTTGGCGTCACGTTCGATTTTTCCGCCCGCGTCTTCGATGGCCCGGATGATTTCCATTGATACGGTTTCCACAGCTTTTTCAGGATCAGGCTGTGCCTGTTCGACCGGAGATTGCCGGGGCATCTCCTTGTGACAGCCAAAAACAAGAAAACAAACGACGAACAAACACACCAGCAGTTCCGGGTTGGTGTGCGTTTCCAAAAAACGGCGGAACAATGTTGTGTCCTGATTTGTCATTAGGATTCGCATAATAATCATGTGAACATTTCAATGTCGTTTTTGGTAAATGCACGATGCCGGCGTTCCATAATTGCCTCCTTGTTGCAGGGATTGAAACGCTGTAAAACAACAAAAACCACAAAATACAGTCAACAGCAAAGTGTTCTCATGACTGATCAAATGGTTGAGTGAATGTTGATGCAAATGAATTCGCGATCATTCAAGCAGAGGAGTCGTGCCAAAATAACATTGGTAAAAGTGTGATATTGATATTGACACGTCTCCTTACTTCCGCTCCTTATACCTCAAAATCCGCTCCTTGTGTGAATTATCATTCGTAATATTATAAACCTTATCCAACACCCGGTTGATCTCCTCGCGGTGCTGTCCGTGGAACGGGCTGTCGTTCGCCATATCGACGATTGCCCGGCAGGCCGCCTGCTGGAGATCGGCATCGTCGAGATACCGGGCGGCGAAGCGGAACACTTCGATGCTTCGGACGGTGTTGACACGGCTCAGCAACAGGTTACGGTCTTCGTTTGTCTTTGCAAGGTCCATGGCTCGCTTAAACAACTCCAGCGAATCCTCGAAAGAACGCCCTTCTTCGTGTAGCGTAACCACGCGGATGTAAGCGCGCGCGGCCTGACGTGTTCTCGCGTTGTCTCCCTGCTTCGCAAAACGGTACAAATCGTCGGCCACCGCCGCGTCCGGCCAGTTACACAGAGCCCGAAATGCCGCAACTTTGAGCTCCTCGGAACCGTTATTAAGGAAATTGAGCACCAGTTCTTTCGCCCGCTCTCCACCGACACGCCCGATCATCGGGAGCATATCCGCTTTTTCCGCATCGTTTTTGTCGTTGACCGCACGACACAGAACCACGCCTCGCCCGTCGGCATCGGTAACCCGCACGCTGATGCTAACAATCACATTCTCAATCCGTTCCCGCAGACCTTGATCTTCCGTTTCCCGGTGGAATTGATTCACAAGTGCCGGAATAGCACTTGCATCGGCGATTCCTTCCAAGCCCCCGACACATGCATGCCGGGTACCGCCTTCCTTATGGGAAAGAAATTCCTGGAACAGCGGGATGAAGCAAACGGCCCGTCGCATACTGATCGCTTCCAGAACACGGTTCCGCGTGTCGTTATCCTCCGCGCGGCGGACGGCGTCGATGAGATGTTGGTCCGCGCCGTCATAATTCAGTTTTCCCAGCGAAACGCGTATGGTTCCCCAGACACTGTCACGCGTCCGGACATTCTGGAGAAGCACATCCTTTGCCGTGGAATCGCCCAGAACACCCAATGCCCGAAAACCGGCCAGTTGCACTTTTTCCCGGGCGATTCGCTGATCCTCGAGTTGTTTCTTTTCTTCGTCGCTCTGATTCTCGCTCGGGTCGTCCGTCTCCAGCAACGGAGCATATTGCTTCACCAGGTATAATGCCAGCGGCAGGGCACTGCGGTCGCCTGCCGATGTCAGGGCATCCATCAGCAGAATCTGCACTTCAGGCGAGAGACGCTCGAAACGCTCCTGCCAGTTCGGGACGTCCGTGATCTTCACGTTCGGCAACCACGCCAATTGCGACAGGGCCGTGTCCCAAGCGGTTTTATCGGAACCTTCCAAGACGCTGACGATTTCATCCAACGTCCGGACCGTCGCCGCATCGCGCTTCAGGACATAATCCAGCGCGTTCTGGACGGCGATTTTTCTTTCTTCGTTGTCTTCCCGATTCAGGCGTTCTCGCAAGGCATTCTTCGTTTCCTGATTCGGAATATTTGCCAGTGCCCAGAGTGCTTCGTCGCGGATCAAGCGGTCATTGTGATCCAGGAATTTTGCAATCGTCGGCACACAGGTACTGTCTCCCAGACGGCCAAGCTGGCGGAGGAACCAGAAATGGGCGTTCTCATTGGCGTCGTCCAGGAGGGCTTCCGTCATGAGCTTCACCGCCAGGGCTTTATCCGCCTGCCGGTTCGGCGCACCGAGCGCAAAACAATATCTTTGCCAGTTGCTGCGGGCGTTACGGGCTTCGTCGGGATTTCCTGTCTGGATCATTTTCTCCAGACAATCCGCGAAATACTCTGCCGCGGGCCGTTCTTCTTTGTAAGAACGGTTATCCTCCGCGAAAATGACGGCGGAGCTGAAAAGTAAAAAACACCAGAAGGTGAGGGTTATTTTTATGGTTTTCATATATAGGTTCTCGCAAAAGATGATTCTGTGTTAAAGATGAGCGGCCGCTAAATATCGATTTTCCATGGGGCACGTTTCGGGCGGTCAAGCCACCGTGCTGCTTCAGGATCGCCGAGGATTTCTTCCTTATCGGGATCCCACTTAATTCCCCGGCCGAGCCAGTACACGATATTTCCCAAGTGGCACATGATCAGTGCCCGTTGCGCCGCTTCGATGTTCCTGAATGGTTTTTGCCGCGTTTTAGCACAATACACGAAATCGCCAAAGATATTCCGGTTTTCCCATGGATTAAACCATTTGTAACCGGGGATTTCCACGCGTTTTTCGGGTTTATGGTGCCGGCCGACCAACGTGTTGTTCCGACCGATTCGCAGGGAACCCTCTGTTCCAACATAAACGTTATCGCCGGTATTTGCATGATACATTTTCAGGCCGTCGGCGAAATGATAGATGATACGGCGTTTTTCGTCTCCCGGCTCGCCTGGAAGGACTTCCACCGGCCCGGAGTACAAGTGGTTCGTGGCATACAGAGCCGCACCGAAACGGTGGGCTCCCCAGTCGGTCATTCCGCCGCCGGAGTAATCACGATAGTTGCGGAATCCGCCGGTAACCAAGTCATGGTGATACGGCCGCCAGGGGGATGGGCCGACCCACATCTCCCAGTTCAGACCTTCCGGTTCCGGTTCCGCCGGGAGGTTGCAATCGCCGGACGGGCCGCCGCAGTCAACGAACGCTTCCTGAATTTCACCGATGGCACCGCCCCAGAGCAACCGGGGGAGGTCGCCGTAATCGCCGATGACCCGCTGGCTACCGCCGGAAAAGACGATTCCATATTTTTTGATCGCTTCGGCCATCGCCCGCCCTTCCGCGATTGTCAGTGTTTCCGGTTTTTCACAGTACACATCCTTTTTCTTTTTCGCCGCAGCAATCGTGATCAGAGCGTGCCAGTGGTCCGGAGTGCCGATAAGGATCGCATCAATATCCTCACGATCCAGGATGGGACGGAAGTCGTCGTAAGCAGCACAATCATTATGATTATATCGGCTGTTCACCTGCCGGCGCGCTTCTTCGCGATGATCCTTGACCGGGTCGCAGACGGCAACCATCTGAACTTCGTTAAAGCTCATCATGCCACCCATGTCACCCCGGCCCTGACCGCCGCAACCGATTAAGGCCATGACCAGCCGTTCGCTGGGAAGCGTTTTTCCATCTTTCCCTAAAACGGCACCCGGAACGACCATCGGTGCCGCAACGGCAACCGCCGCCGATTTCATAAAATTTCGTCTTGATAATACCATGATATTCTCCCTGAATTTTATACGTGAAATGAGTCAACGTGATTCTGGCACAGTTCCTATTTGTCCGCTCCCGGCGTCGCAATATCAAAATTCGTCGTCGTATCCATATCGAAACGTCCCACGGACCATTCGATCATTTCGCCGATTCGACGAACGTTCTCATCTTTCCGGAAGAAATCGTTATCGTGACCGTAAGTGGTGTATGCGACTCGTCCGGAACCCTCCATGCGAATCCAGGCAGCCGGGTATGGAACCCGATGATAGCAGTCACCGTCCATTCCTTCCGTCTGCAACACCATTACCACATGCATGTCCGTATTCAGGTGATTATTCGCGTACCATTCTTCGTGGTCGGCACTTTTTTTCTCTTCTTTTTCCTTCATCCAGGGAAACTGGACGGGGTCGGTAAACGTGACGGTTGCGACCTGCATGGGGCCGTGTCCGCAGAACCGCCCCCCCATCACTCTGGTGTACAAGTCATTGCCGTCTTCGTCATTGACGCCGCAGTAAGAATCCGTCGCAGCGTGGATGCCGACAAGACCTTTTCCGGACCTTACCGCCTCAAAAAATTTCATCAAACCGTCTTTCGAGATGGGACAGGCATGGTCTTTGTCCTGGTCCGACTTGGCCAGAAGATTTCCCGTGGCGTAAAAAATAAAACCATCGTACTGGTCAAGGTCTCCGTCGAAAACGCGGCCGTCCTGGGTTTCGACCAGTTCGATGTTCCGCTCGGCACAATACTTTTCCAGGACTTCTCCGGAGAATGAAGAACCCTGATCAGTGCGCCATGCGACCGGGCCGTGAGTGAATCCCTGGGAACGGGAGAAATATAAAACTTTCGACTTGGCGACATCGTCCGCCCGGGCGGGGAGGACCATGTTCATCACGGCGGCCAGGGACAACAAGCAGAGCGTACCGAGGGTGGGGGTAAAAAAACGTTTCATGTTTTGTTCTTTCCGTTCTTGGTTGGTTTGGAAACGATCAATGTGACCGATTGGGTTATGCACGAATTTACGGTATCTGTGTCCCGGCGGGACATCATTGTCACGCAATACCAATGCCGGATACACAAAAAACAGAGGCTTGGGAAGTTATCAGAAATAGCCTTTGCAAACGTTGCGTTGATCCTGGTTGAAAAATACCAGGCACCTGTGAACTGTACTCTATCAATTTTACGTCCACATGTCAATATCCTGTTTCCTCGTTCGTATAGAAGGCGTCTGAAATGAGGCTAACTGCACGGGAATTACTTCCCTACTCCAAACGCCTGATACGAACGCCGTTGATTGATCGTTGGAGCCTTTTTATCAAACCACTAAAACTTGCCGGTTAATTTCTGGCGAAAGCCATATAATCACGCGCTTTGAGTTGTTGCGACCTCGCATGAAGATGAGCAATGTTACGTGTAAACATTGGCAAGTTGGCGATGCGATAGATGCTCCGACTAATAAAGGGTATCCAAGTTGGAAAACAGTCCAACAAAGATATTGGAAGAATGAAGCGGCACTCCACACAAATTCTGGAAAGTATTCCCAAGCGAACTTGCCTAGGATGCAAAAGGGAGAAGCACCACTCTTGCAGGTGCTGGTAGATCGTGAGAGATGTAGGTGCTGCCGGAATGCACGCACAAAGCAATTTGCAGGCTTTAACACCCTGGGCACATGCCGCAGTAGATAAGTTTAGACATACAGGATATACTTTTATAAAAATTCTACAAGGCATCAATATTTTCAAGTAACAAGTTCGAAAACCATAGTATTACTTTATTCAGAAAGGCAATCCATGGATATATATGGAAAAGAGCCAGAATTTGATTTTGATTATCCGGTGTTCGGAGACAACAAACCGCTGTATATCGGCATGATCGACCTCAGCGATCCGGAGGTCATGGTCAAACTTGGTACAAAGATGCCGCGCAAACTGTTCCTGTTCGGCGGTAAGGCACCTTATCCCAATGATCCGCAATATACAACTGTCAATTATAATGTTGTAGAGCATAATACCACGACAAAACAGACTGTATCGCATTATTTGGCGCAATTTGGCGAAGAATCTGTATTTTGGCACGAAGAAGGTATAACCACACATGGTAAATGCGCGGATATGCTGAAAAAAAAGGATTGCCCTTCCTTGTTTCGGCATCCCAAATGGAAGTTGGATGGAATGGCATGGCCCACTTACCAAGATCAAATGTTCTTTTTTGCGCAGCAGATACATGTTCCTGAAAACAAATTCACATCAGATACACTTTCTTGCCACACAACGCTTTATGTTTTTGTCTTGTTGGCGGAGAACGACAGGCTATTGGTTCAACTGATTGGACAAGATACAAGTGCGCAGACAGCAGAGCAGCACTACAAGCTGGAACAGGCAATGATTGACTATGAGCAGAACTGCGATAATCCAGAAATTATCGAAAAGTTGATTAAAACAAACAGCAAAGATTTTCACCAATATCTGTTGGATGATACAACTATCACTAAAACAACACTTGAGTTTCTGGTGGAACACGGAAAAACAAAAAGAATTAAGGATGAAGCCAAAAAACGATTATAATGGCGAATGGCAACCGATCTTTGACAATGAGTGTGCGGCAAGAAGTCCGTAGAAAGGAGCAAAATCATGTAAAAGTCAACATGTACAACACCTTTCGTTGAGTAC
>WRMR01000002.1 GCA_009776995.1 Planctomycetaceae bacterium
ACCGACGGGTCCCACTTCGGCACCAGCACGTCGCTCGGACGACGCACACAGCCCCGGCTTTCAAAAAATTCAAGATACTTTTCGCGGAGTTCGTTCGTTTGCATGGGTTATGGCTTGATATGATGCTTGTTATTGTTGGTGCAAGTTTGGCTTCAGTTGTTCCAGTTTTTTCAACCACTCGTCAAAATGCGGACATTTGCTCCTGATGGCATTGATGCCGATTCTTTCGACTGTGTTGACTCCGGCGATCGGTTTATTGTAATCGGCGATGATTTTGAGTATCCGCTTTGATGGTGCCGTTTCTTCACCCTCATCAATCAACTCCGGATTGTTTTTGATGTTTTTCTCGTCCAACACTCGATTGAGTTTTTCGATTTTTGATTCCATGTCGGGATACTCAAACACCAATTGTCCCGGTTCAACAAAAATCATCGCTTCAAATTCATGTAACTGAATATATGGTATAAAACGGTTGTCGCCGACATCATCGGCAAGAGCGTTTTCAAACTGTTTTACCCTTTGATAAGAATCAATGATCATTTGTAATTCGGAAAATCCCGGAAAATCCATTGGCAACGCATACAAATCGAACATCGTTGTAAAACAATGCCCGGCTCCATGATGTTGTTTGAGGCGGCGTACAATATCTTTTTTGACTTTTTGATAATTACCCAAACCACCTTTATAACGTCTTCCCCGACTCAAATCTTTGCTTGTCATAACCAGGGAAGTATCAACACAATAATCGTAGCCGAGATAAGGGGCAAGGAGATGATCGACAAAACGTTTTTCGGTCTGACCTTCGGCGATTACATGGAGGTAAATCATGGTTGCCCTCCCAGAATATTCTTCTCCCAGAGTTCGGAAAGACAATAATCTTCAATCCAATCGTTGAGTTCCCCTGAATTTAACCGCTTCAATATGCTGCACTGGTTGCGTTTATCTCGTTCGGCAACGATAATATCTTCAGGCGCAAACTCGTCTAAAAGTCGTGGCGATTGCGTGGCCAGAATCACCTGGCAATGTTGGGATGCTGTTTGCACCATTCCAGCCAATGCGCCGACCGCTGCCGGGTGCAATCCCAGTTCGGGCTCGTCAATAATGAGCAAATTCGGAAGCAAATCCGGCGGTTGCAACAAAAGCGTTGCCAGTGCCATAAACCGCAACGTACCGTCGGAAATTTGATGTGGCCCGAAAACGTACTCGCTCCCTTTTTCCCGCCAGTTGAGCATCGTTATATTGGGGTAAAACGGCGACGGTTCCAAAGCAAAATCGCCAAACAACGGAAAGATATTTCTTATCCACTGGACGATGCGTTTGTAGTAAGGCAAATAGGACTCTGCGGACTTCATTCCCAAAAGATAGGCCGCGAGGTTGCCGCCATCGGAATATAAGTAATAATTGTTTCCTGTTGATGTCTTGTTTCGAATGTATGACTTTGCTGTCGTATCATGAAACTGATAAACTTGGCATTTTTTCAATATCATGCCCATAATACGGAGCGAGTTGGTTTGTTTTGCGTCATCACTTAATAATTTCGATTCTTTATGTCCGACGCCAAGATCAATTTTTTTGTGTGACGTTCCAGGCTTGAGACGATAAGTTGTGTTTTCTTCTGTGAAAATCAACGTATCCGGGCTCGCATGAGCAAGTCGAAAAAAATAAGCATTCTCTTTGTTTTTTTCATCTCGAAAATCAAGAGCCCCTTCAAGGATTGGTGTTTTTTTGAAACCATAATGCAAAAGCGAATTCGCTCCACCTTGCTGCCCGATGTATTCTTGTAATGCTCCAGTCGTCATCATATTGAGCATTTTAAAAAACGAAATGAAGTTGCTTTTTCCAGCACCATTAGCTCCGATAAGAATATTGATGTCACCAAACATCACTTCCAAAGGTTCATTTCCAGGAAAAGACTTGTAACCGCCAATGGTGATTTTCTTTAATTTTGTTATCATATCCAATCAGCAACTCCGCCTAAACGATTTTATTTTTGGTCTTAATTTGTATTGTCAAACTGTCCACAGAAGGAATTTTTTGTGACATTAAATTCTGCCGAGCATTTCGAAAAACGTGTGATGGTACGCCGTGCGTCCGACGTTGTCGATGTCGCCGGTTCGCAGGCATTTCTGGCAGGTCGTCGTACGGGTGAACTCCAGTTTGCAACGACCGAGAAAATGGTCTTTGAACTGGTTCATCCCCGCCGGCGTGAACAACACCGACGGGTCCCATTTCGGCACCAGCACGTCGCTCGGACGACGCACACAGCCCCGGCTTTCAAAAAATTCAAGATACTTTTCACGGAGTTCGTTCGTTTTCATGAGTGGATGTGATTGAAGCTTGTTTGATTGATGTCTTATAAATTGGTAACTTTTTACTTATTGCCTTTTGCTTGATTACGCAGCTTGCAAAGCATTTGGCAATTTTTGACGTCCGTCGTGCCGCCTTTGCTCCATGCCGTTACATGATCGGCGTCCATATCCTTCATCTCTCAGTTTTTTTACCTCTTCGCTTCGAAAATCCCCATCGCCTTTCAGTCGGGTGAGATGGTTTCTATCACTGGCAAGAAGCAATTCCACATCGGCCAAGTCCACCGCTCCATCGCGATTCAGGTCAGGAATTTCCGTGATTTCAATTTTGTGTGGATTTCTTGTGGTTTTATTGTCTTCGCTTTCATCGTCAAATAAAGAAAGCTGCGTGTTGGCAATGGGAGAGCCGGCGTAGCAGGTGGCAATCAGTTTTTTGAGCTGAAACTCGCCAAATTTCAAAGCAAAATACTTGAAAAACTTGCTTTCGTAAGGATCGTCGCAAGGGCATAAAACCGTTTTGTCCCGGAAAACATCGGGATCGAACTCCTGGTACGCCTGAACCTCTCTTTCGATGTCCGCCCACTGCGTATAGAATTCATCGTTCTTGGCGTTTTTCGCCTGCGTTAAATTCTTGTTCGCCATGATTGACTTATTCTCCCGTACAAAATCTTTTTCTATTTCCTGCCGATGGCGGAACATAAATCATTGTACTCTCCCTTCACGTTTTCGATAGAGACGGTTGCCAGGAGTTTTGCCGTGTCACTAAGAACTCGCACAGAAATAACATGGTTTTTTCCGCTCGTTTTTCTGCGCGAGTCCCTGGATTTCTTTTTTTAGCGCGAACCACGTCAACCATCCCGAAATACACGAAAAACATTTCTATATTTCACGATATTATGAGTGGTTCGCGTCAAAAAAAGAGCCGGAAAGAATGTCAACTTGAAATCGGGGATGAGCCATCCCCTTTTACGAAATCCCGATTGTGCAAATATTTCACTGCAATGGAATATATTTCCGATCAGATTTCATTGAGGCGGGAGTGCTTCAAAAACGCTGAAATCCGTACAAATGGGAAAGTGTCTGGCGATGGAAGCCGCTTCGGACAGTTTCAAGTCGAATAACTTAATGAAATCCACCTGTCTGGTATTACCGATACATTCCACGTGAATGACGGTGCGCATTCGGTCAAAAACGATGTTTGTCGTCGAATCCATCCCGTCAATGGTCGTTGTCACGTTATCGTGCGCTATTGCCATATACGGAACATCGCACAGGGACTGGATTTGTTGCACAGGCAACCCGAAATTCCCCAGCATGATGACGTCATCTTCCGTCGGGTCGTCATCCCGAACCTGGCGGAAAACCCGGCCAAGAACCTTCGTTTCAATCTCTTTTCTGTCATCGGGAATCTTGACATTGACCAAATTGAAAGTAAACGCTTTTTCCGGAGGGGGCTGTACTGCACAAAACAGGGCTACCAACGGTCGGTAGGAGAGGGACGACTCAACGATTTCACGGGTTTTGTCCGGGTCATACTTGACCGTTTCCGTGTTGAAAAGAAACGCAACATATTCGGGCACATTTCCGATATGATTCGGAATGACGTAAGCGTACTTTTTTCCTTTGGCGTTGATTCGGCGGATGATTTCATCCAGCGGCCGCGTTGTCTGCGCAACTCCCTGGACTGCAATCAGGTCGAACAGGGCGATGACGTCGGAAATTTGTTGCGCCCTTGTGTCATCCGTCAGTTTCTCAACATTGAGCGGCGTCAAATCCCATGTCGCAATCGACATGGTGGTCATCGGTGTCACTTCATTCGTCGCAGTTGGTTGTGGTGACGGTTGTGCAGTTTCGCTGTCCACCGCGTTCTGCGGCGGAGGATTATCCAACGGTGTTTTTTCACCGCGCCGGGCGAAAACGATCCCTTGATCCTGATCGAAACGAATTTGAAAATTTTTCCAAAAATAGAACCCGCCAATGATAATCACTACAAAAATGACCGGCCAGGGTAATGAGAACTTTTTTTTCGCTTGATCTTCGTCTGCCATGACATCAGAACCGGAGATTTTTTACCCGCTGAAAAAACTCACAAAAAAGATTGGACTGGACACAACTGAACACAATAGCAAAAATACCGCCTGCTCCATTTTCTACCGCGTATTCCGCGTTGAAAAATCACTCGGCAGGCGGTTCGAATTTGGGGGCGGAGGTTTCCTGCGGTGCCGGTTCAGGCACCGGAACGGGGTCGTCCTTGTCGACGGTTTTCGATGTTGTTTCGTCGAAAATCGTCTTTTTCGCCTCATTGCCCCATTCGTTCATGCCGCGCTGAAATTCGAGCAGACTTTTCCCGATGTCGCGTGCCATTTCCGGCAACTTGCCGCCGAAAAGCATCACGCCAAGCAATAAAAGCACGATGATTGTCACAGGAGACATGGTTACTCCTCAAAGGAAACGATGGCGATCACAACGAGACCGACCTGACTTCGGTTCAAGTGGGAATTATTCGTGCTTGTCAGACGCATCAACGGATTTTTCCGCCTTGGCAACGGCTTCGTTGATATCGTCTTCGATACCGGCAACTCCTTTTTTGAATTCCGTCACACTGCGTCCAAGTGAGCGCATAACACTCGGCAGTCGATTTCCGAACAACAGAAATGCAATCGCGGCAACGATAATCAGCGTTGTCGGACTCATGGCTGGACCAAACGCAAAAAGCGGGCTCATATTTTCAACCTCTCATATCACGGGGAACAGGGGAAATATTTCCAGAAAACACACGCTGTGGGCAAAAATAACCAAAAAACCGCCATTTTAACGATTCGGCCATTTTGCCTACTGTTATTGTAAACGAATTGTCTTCAAGAGTCAAACCGATGTGGAAAAAAAGATGGTTTTTTCTTGAAAAATCTGGTGAGGCTACTCTGGAACAGCGCGTGACAGGCTGACGCGGCGAAACTCTTCACCCCGCATCCAAGACGCGGGGCGAAACTGTCCCAAGCCAATCATTTGGTATTTTAAGCAGGACAGCAACCGGGAACGTAAGTGACCGGTTCAACGGTAGCGCACCCGAAAAACCCGTCGCTTACGCTCCGGGCTGCTGTTTTAAAACTTCACTTTCCTGACGTTGTGCGGTAGAGTCCGGTCAGACCTCCGAACGGTTGACAGCGAGGCGGGGTTTTATGGGGTCGTCGACGGTTCGTACACTTCCACTTCGGCAACCGACATTTGCGTTCCCGGTTGATCGGGACCGTCCGGTTTGTGTGCGCGAACACGAATCCATCGGGATTCCTTCGGTTCGAACTTCAGATCAAGGCTTTCGCCTTTCTGATCAGTGAACCGTCCCAGGGAAGTTTCCCGGTTTTGAGGATCGACGACACATACCTCCAGATCGGTCGCATAGCCGGAGCCGAAGTGAACGACAACCCGGGAAATCGTCACCGGTTCCAAAAGATCGATTTCGTAAGTCCACGCCCAATTGCCGGCCCCGATGGCCGTGGTTCTCCGGTTCCCATCGTTTCCGTATCGGGCGGCATGGACCGGTCCCACGCTTGGAATCAGAAAACGCTGACCGTCGTTGCTTTTCAGCGCAGCGGGTTTCCTCCAGGCGATATTGTTCGCCGGAATCGCTTTGCCTTCCTTCCAGGCATAACGAATGGCGTCCAACGCGGCGATGTTTTGCCGCAACGGTTTCAAAACCTCGAGTTGCGAACGGTCCATTTCGCCGTCGCGGTACAACAGCACGTCGATGGACACGACGCCGCCGAGCGAATTGACCTGCCAGACATATTCCGCCAGTTCCTGCTTGCCTTGACAGGTTCCCGGCTGGCCCCAACTGGCGGAGATGTTGCCCGCACTGGTGCCAAGAAAAGAGAGAATGTGCCACTGTGTCCCGTCAAGAAAACGACCGTTCGGCGGAAACAACTCGAACGAATTCATCTCGCCCGCCGTGAAATCGTCATGAACCGAATAGGCACGCATCTCCACGCCGGGGTTGAAAGCAAGAATCCGCTCCGGGTATCCAGCCCGCAGCCCCTCAGCGAAAATCCCAAGCAGGTGATCATTGTAACCAATGAATTCATAAGAACCATCAACCCAGTACCCTTTGATCTTGTCTTTGTAGCGCTCCCCATATTCGGCGGCGACGGAAGCCCATTTTCGCACAAATTCCTCTTGAACGGGAAAAGAGATGCTCAACCCCTGGCGGGCTTTCGGATCGTCAACGGCGGAGTCCCCGGTGAAGTAGAGCATCAGGTCGATTCCCCGTTTGTTCAAGGCTTGATAAAGCTCTTCGATCAAATCCCGGCCGGCACAGGCTTCCCCTGTTTGATAACCGGTCAATTGATTAAAGGTCTCGTTCGGGGCGATCAAGAACCGTTCTCGTTGCAAGACCGTGAAGATGACGTAACCGGCTCCGGTTTCCTTCATCCGGTCGGCGAACAGTTCGACGTTAAATTCGTTGACGCATTCGTCCCAGGACGTTGACTTGCCGAGGCTGGCGACGTGTTCGGGATTGTTTTGAAGTTTGTTCAAATAATGAACGAATACACCATAACCGTGTTTCACGAACCAATCGGTCCGCTCCGGTTGCGGTTCCCGTGCAAAAGTTGCCACGCTGACGAAGGCCATCAACACGATCGAAAAAATAAAATGTTTCATGGGAGTTTAATCCTTGATTCTTGTTGTTGAATCGTTTTCGGAATCCGTAATTCTCCAGCCAACCTTGTCATTCTACCAAAAATCCCTGCCGGGAAAACCTTTACTATACCGTACTCCGCCACAAACCGGTCGTTTATGAAGACCTGAAGTCTTATGTGTATGCCTGGATAATTTCTGAAAAATCCATAAAATCCATTTTGTGGCAGGGTTATGTACACCTCATGTGTCTCGTGTTCCGATTCAGTGAAAGGCACGCTCAGAGCAACTGCCGGGCTTTGATTTCGAGGTATTTGTTGATCAACGGGGCGGTCATGTCTTCGGGGAACGTGTCGAGCGTCAGCGTTCCCTGGTGCTTGAGGTCGTTGATGACCTTGTGACGCCAGTTCAAAATATCAGCGGCGGCACCGGCACGCCAAAATTCGTGGGCTTCCGACTTCAGGCTTCGGACTTCAGCAGAGAGTGCCAAAGCGGAATCTGAAGCCTGAAACCTGAAGCCTGAAGCCTCCCGCGTCTTGAAAAAATTTGTGAGCGGGTCGAAAATCTCGTGGTCGCGCAAGAACACCCCCAGTGGAAGATGACGCCCCGTGATGTTGGTCAGGTGATTCTGGATGGCCTTTGCGTTGACCAGGTCGGCAACGTTGGTCACGAGAACGACCAGCGAACGCTTGCGGCACCGTGAGGCCAGATACGCGAAGGCCTCATCGTAGCGGGACTCAACCGGTTCGGGGAACAGGTTGAAAAAGCCGTGCAACAGCCGGCTCATCTGCCGCTGTCCCGAAGTCGGCGGGATGTAATTGATGATGCGATTGGAGAAACAGAGCATCCCCACCGCGTCGAATCGCCGGATGGCCACGTAACTGAGCATCAAGGCCGCATTGAGCGAATGATCGAGCAGCGTCAGGCCGTTGCGTGACAGGTTGGTCATCATCCGGCCGCAATCGACCAGGAACATGATGCGCTGGCTGCGCGACATTTGAAAATCCTTGACCGTCAGTTTCTGCCGCCGGGCGGTCGCCGACCAGTCCATGAACTTGTATTGATCGTCAAGCTGGTAATCGCGGAGCCGCTCGAAATCGTTGTCATGCCCGACGCGCCGGGCCACCCGCACGCCGAGTTGATGCAAGCGGTCGGTGCGGGCGAGCAGGTCGTATTCGGTCATTTGCCGCAGGTTCGGGTAAACGCAGATTTCGCTCTCGCAGGGAATCGTGATGTCGCGATGCCAAAATCCGAGCAGGCTGCGGACACGTAACGCAACTTCTTCAAGGCGGAACAGCCCGCGTTCTTTCGGTTTGATTTCATATTCGAATGTTTCGGCGGAACGTCCCGGCAATGTACGTTCGGAAAACGCCTCCGTATCGGGGCAAAGCGTCGGCGGCACATCATCCTTGACCGTCAGACGAAATTTCCGCCGGGTGCGGTTTTCGATGCGCAACCGGATCAAATGCGGTCGTGCGAGCGAGGCAATGCGGTCCACATCGCGCCGCACACGAAACGGTTGCCCAATGACGGGCAGCGTCGCGAAACCATCGAACAGCAAAATCAGTGCGATGGCCGCATCGGCAGTCAACAAGACGTACCAAAAATCGTCGTAAGCATAAAGGAGCGTTGAGAAAAATGTTGCCGCAAGAATCGTCACGAACAGCAACCTGGTCGGGTAAACGCGCCGTAACAGTGCCGGCAAAAGAAAAACGAGTAATGCCGCCGGAAAAATCAGCATCACACGGCGGTCAAACACCTGCCCGATTTCATCTGCGGCTTGGGCGAAAAGCAATACGTTTGAAAAAATATCTCTCATGACGCTCATTCTTCTCTTGTTGTCACCCCATCGCTTCATCCACTTCCAGCATGATGTTCCCGGTTTCTTTCAGCGCGCGGATGATTCGCTGGTAATGCGAGATGTCGTTATAAGTCAGTTTGCGGCCTTTGCGGTCTTTCAGCCACTTTTGCGCGGGTTGGTAACCGCCGATGGAAAACTCCCACGTTTCCGGCGGAACATGCCCGAAATACTGCGCTTCGTTGATATGGACATCGTTGCCGGAATGTTGCCACTTTTCATAACGCAGGAAATCGAGGTAGTCGGTAAAGATAATGTTGTCAAGCGAGCGTTTGTAACGGTCGAACTGCTCTTGATTGGCTTTGCGTCCGGTCAGGTCGGGATCGTCAATGTCTTTGGCTTCGACGAAAGAAACAGGAATAGTGTCCTCCTTGCGCAACAGAATCAGGTCCGGCGCACCGCAAGCCTGACGTGCCGGTTCGTTCGACACGATGAGATGCGACAACATCGCGGCCAGCAGTTGTTGCAACGCAGGCCGGTACGTATGCTCCCGCGCAAAGCCGGTTTCATACTGACGCTCGAGTTCAGTGAGGTAATCCGAAATGGATGAAGTAATTTCGTTTTGCATAGTGGTTTCGCACGAAGGCACAACAAATTAGAGCCGCGACGGTCACGGAACGGCCACACTGCGTTTCGCCCCAACTCCGGCAATTGTTTGCATTATACCACAAAACCGTAGCCCGGTGAATCCGTTTTGCCCCGCGTCCCGGACACGGGAAATCTTTTGAGAAGACGTGCCACGGCAAGTCGGATGGCCATGAAAACGAAATGTCCGCCCCCTTGCGTCCGAAGTTGGGGATATGGTAAAATACTTGTTGTCCTTGTGTCACCTTGACGACCGACGCCACGGGGGTATGGTTGACCGTCAGCGGCAAGCGGATGCACCGGGAGCCGATAATTTCTCAAGACCGGTGTTTTATTGAATAGCGTTAAACGAGTTCCAGGAAAGGGCAGGTTCCCAGTGAACCTCTTGTCGCAACGATGACTGTTTGGTACCAACGTCACATTGTTCTTGAACCGTCGTCACGGCGGCGTTTGACGCCCATCACGCGGGAAATCCTCAACGCGATGCCGGAAATTGCGGAAATCAAGGTTGGCTTGCTGCATCTTTTCCTGCAACACACATCCGCATCGCTGACGATCAACGAAAACGCCGATCCTGACGTCCTGACCGACCTCGAAATGGCGGTTGACCGTCTTGCGCCGGAATCGTTGCCTTACACGCACACCATCGAAGGCCGTGACGACATGCCCGCGCACGTCAAAACGTCGCTTTTCGGCGTCTCATTGACCGTACCCGTCGGCGGGGGACGGTTACTGCTTGGCACCTGGCAGGGGATTTACCTCTGCGAACATCGTCATGCCAAACACCGGCGTTCGCTCGTGCTGACGCTCACGGGCGAATCATTGCGTTTTTTTCATTTCATCGGGGATAAAGAAAAATCATGAGTTTGATTTCCGACATGAAGGTGCTGTACCATATGGCTGTTCGACCGGTTCGCGGCAAGACGCACGCTTCACGCATGGAGAATTTTTACGGCGGTCAGGCGGGGGATTACGATGCGTTTCGCAAACGGCTGCTGAAAGGCCGTGAGGAACTTTGGCAACAACTTGGCACGAACGAGGGCGAAGTCTGGCTCGACATGGGCGGCGGTACCGGTGCAAATCTGGAAGCGTTTGGCGACAGCATAGCCAAGTTGAAAAAAGTGTATGTCGTCGATTTGGCCGGGTCGCTTTTGAAAATGGCCGAACAACGGGCGGAATCACACGGTTGGAACAATGTTGTCACAGCCGAGGCGGACGCGACGCGGTTTGTGCTCGAAGAACAGCAGGCGGACGTCATCACCTTTTCCTACTCGCTGACGATGATCCCGGACTGGTTCGCCGCGATTCGACACGCCCACGCACTGCTCAAGCCGGGCGGACGCATCGGCGTGGTTGACTTTTACGTTTCGCGCAAGCACCCGGACGAAGCGTTCCGCAAACACGGTTGGGCCACGCGCTCGTTCTGGCCGGTTTGGTTCGCTTCGGACAACGTGTTCCCGTCGCCGGACCACGTCCCGTACCTGCACAAACTGTTCGAGCCGGTGTATTTCGACGAACGCAAAACCCGTCTGCCCTGGTTCCCGCTCCCGTTTTTCAAGACGCCGTATTATCTGTTCGTTGGGAAAAAACGGGATTGACCGGCGGAAATCAGAGCCGTGTCGGTAACAGAGCGGTCAATGGCATTTCGCCGTCGTGGTTTTATCGACAGATGATGCCAAATTTCGCAGAGGGTTTTGAGAAAAAAACAAATTTTCACCTCGATTTGACCAATCCATGAAAAACTTCGACGACACAAAAACGTCTGATCGTGCATTGAAAAGACGATCCCTGTTTGCAATGATCACGGGATTGATTGTCATCGGTTTCTGTCTGCTTTGGGTAACTGCGGTCATTGCCCCATTCTTTTTTCCTTGTGGTCCTTCATTGGGTTCGGTAGTGGGAGCTCCTTTTGTTCCCCCGTTTATCTGGTTGGCCTACAAACAATATTCCGCCCTGTTTTGCCGTGAACCTGTTGTGTCGAGAGCTTACCACGAAGTATGGATTGGATTCGGCATTTTTCTGGTTGTCTCCACAGTTGGCAGTTTACTGCAACATAATACTGAAATCATGAAAGACACGGATGCCTGGAAATACCAAGTCGGAATACCGACTTGCGGCTTACTATTTCTCGTCATCGGCTGTCTGATACGAATACAAACCATCCGGCGGCAAAAACCGTTTTTGCCTGAAGGACGGAAATTTCTCAAGAATCAATCCGGTAGCAAGTTTCGGCACAGGAAGATCATGGGAATCATTCTCATGACCGGGTGCGTTACTTTGCTTTCGGCATACCTTGTCTCTACGGAACGTCAATATCCCGCACTTGGTGAACATTTCTCGTATGAGCAGCTTCCGCGAAAAGGCGGATTTCCGCCGGAAGGCTCCGATTTTTCCTGGCGTCGTGGTTATCGCGGGACAAGCTATTACGAATTTACCATATCGGAAGAAGCGTTCCAACGTTGGATTTCATCTCAAAGTCGTTGGGAATACTGCGAACCCATTACCGGAAATGTCACCATCCAGGGTTCCATACACCCGCGTAAAGAAGAGGAAGAGAGACCATCTGTCACCGACGGTCTTTCCGCAGGGTATGGTGAACATTCAGGAGGCTGCGCGGTTTTCGACCGTTCGACAAATCGCGCTTATTATTGGACCTATTATTGAAGCGTGACCGCCCAACCACTTCGCGTCACAGGATGACGCGGCGAACCATACTCATCCCTAACCCCAGCCCCCTCTCATGGAAACAATCTGGCTTTGGATCGGTTTTATCGCATTGGTCATGGTTTTTCTCGCCCTCGATTTGGGGGTGTTCAACCGCAAGGCGCACGTCATCGGTATTCGCGAGGCGGTCCGTTGGACAATCGTATGGATCGTCATGGCCATGCTGTTCAACGTTGCCGTTTATTTCATGTACGAACACCACCTGTTCGGCATCGGCACACACCACGGTCATGTCGATCTGGACGGCACACAGGCGGCGGTCAAATTTTTCACCGGCTACATCATTGAAAAATCGCTGAGTCTCGACAATATTTTCGTCATCAGCATGGTGTTCACGTTTTTCGGCGTTCCGGCGATTTACCAGCACCGCGTCCTGTTCTGGGGCATTCTCGGCGCGCTGGTCATGCGCGGGGTGATGATCGGCATTGGCACAACCGCCCTGCATTGGTTCAGCGGATGGATGAATTACGTGTTCGGGCTGATCCTGATTTTTACCGCCCTGAAAATGATGTTCGTCAAACATGAGGAAGTGCACCCGGAAAAGAATCCCCTCGTCAGACTGGCCAAACGGTTTTTTCCCGTCACGGGCGATTATCACGGCGAAAAGTTTTTCGTCCGGCTTGACGGACGGCTGTTTCTGACGCCGCTGTTTCTCGTGCTGTTGGTCGTCGAAAGTATGGATGTTGTGTTCGCCGTTGATTCCATCCCTGCGATTTTCGCGATCACGACGGACCCGTTCATCGTGTTCACATCGAATATTTTCGCCATTCTCGGATTACGGTCGCTGTATTTCGCGCTGGCCGCGATGATCCGGCAATTCCGTTACCTCAAGCAAAGCATCATTGTCATTCTGCTTTACGTCGGCTGCAAGATGATGGTTTTGCACCACATTGAAGCACACGGCCTTTCGAACACCATGACCTGGGTTTCGCTCGGCGTCATCCTTTGCGTGATGGGCATTGGCGTCGTCGCGTCGCTTGCCAAAGGCAGAACGACCTCACCATGAACGACGCAACATTTTCCGGCATGTTCTTTCTTTCAGAACGGAATTGTGGTATGATACAATCGTTTCGGACAGACATGGCATGGGTTGTCATGCGAAACAAGTTTCCGTTTATCTGACAAACAGTTCAATGACAGTATTGGGAGTGACACACTATGGAAAAATGGCCTGTTGGAGTATTTGCCAGTATTGATGCCGGTCTTGGCGTACAACTGGACGTGGTTCGCGAGTTGGGCATCAAGACGATTCAGTTGCACACGCCGCACCCGCAATCGCGGACGCCGGAAAAAGCGAAGGAGTTTCTCGACAAGCTGGCCGGGTACGGTATCGAAATCTCAGTCGTCTTTTGCGGCTTTGAAGGCGAAAGTTACGAGTCGATCAAGATCACCGCCGAGACGGTCGGGCTGGTTCCGAAAGCAACCCGTGCCGCGCGTCTCGCCGAGTCGAAGGACATTGCCGACTTCGCCAAACTGCTGGGCGTCGATGCGATCGGTTCGCACATCGGTTTCGTGCCGCACGACACGGGTTCCGACGAGTACAAAGAGATGGTCGCTTGTGTCAGGGACCTGTGCGAACATCTCAAAGCGAACGGACAGCGTCTGCATCTTGAAACCGGCCAGGAAAGCGTCGAAGGTTTGCTCACATTCATCAGCGACGTGGGAACGGACAACCTTTTCATCAACTTCGACCCGGCCAACCTGATTCTGTACGGTATCGGTGATCCGCTGGGTGCGCTGAAAAAAGTCGGGGCTTACGTGCGGAGCGTCCATTGCAAGGACGGCACTGCGACGAAAGGCAAGCCCGGCGTCGATTGGGGGGCTGAAGTTCCCTTTGGGACAGGCGAAGTTGATGCCGAAGCGTTCCTTCGCACGCTCAAGGACATCGGCTACGACGGCCCACTGACCATCGAACGCGAAATCCCGCAGGAACCCGCCCGGCAGAAAGAAGAAATCGGTCAGGCGGTCAGCTTGATCAACGCGATCAAGGCGAAAATCCTGTAAAGCGCAGAGCACAAAGACACGTTAGCCGCGTCACCCTGTAACGCGGCTGTGAATTGACAATTTCACTCTGTTGCTTACAATAAGCCATTCTATTCCACTGGAACATCATCCTCAAGGCCCGAATCCATTGTGTGGTATAACAAGATCATTGTCTTGGACTGTTATGCCTTGCCCCTCAGGGCATAGACTCTCATGCCCGACTTCTCAAAATTGAAAAAGGAAATTTCGCACGTCATGCTGGCCGACCGTTTTCGGCTGGGCAACCGGTTGCGGCAGTTGGAACGGAAATCGCTCGACGGGTGGGGCGGTGGGCGTGACTTATCCGCGCGGCGGGAGACGCTCGAAAACGACATTGCCGTTTCGTACCAGAAAGTCGAACAACGGCGGAAACATTGGCCGAAGCTCGCGTTTGACGAAACCTTGCCGGTCAATGAGCGTCGTGCGGAAATTGCGGAAACGCTCAAGACCAACCAGGTCGTCGTGATTTGCGGCGAGACCGGTTCGGGCAAGTCAACGCAATTGCCGAAAATCTGCCTCGACATCGGGTGCGGCTTGTATGGCATGATCGGTCACACGCAACCGCGACGCATTGCCGCGCGTTCGGTTGCTGCGCGCATCGCCGAAGAACTCGGCACGCCGCTTGGAAAGCATGTCGGTTACAAGGTTCGATTCTCCGATCAAACCTCGTCCGAAACGCTCGTCAAACTGATGACCGACGGCATTTTGCTCGCCGAATCGCAAAACGACAAGTTTTTCGAGCAATACGACACGATCATTATTGACGAAGCCCATGAACGCTCGCTGAACATTGACTTTTTACTCGGCATGATGCGTCGTCTTGTCAAGCAACGTCGTGACCTGAAACTGATCATCACCTCGGCCACCATTGATGCCGCACGCTTTGCCGAACATTTTAGTATGGGCAACAAAAAGGTGCCGGTCATTGAAGTGTCCGGACGCACTTACCCGATTGAAATCCGCTATCGTCCGATGCTCACGGAGGATATTGACGAGACGGAGAGTGACGATGCAGACGAATCGGACCCGTTGCGGGCAGTGCTGAAAGCGGTGGACGAACTTGCGGCGGAAGGCCCCGGTGACATGCTCGTGTTTATGCCGACCGAGCGCGACATTCTCGAAACGGCGAAACTGCTCCGTTCGCACACATTGCCTGGTGACCCCTTGCGCAAGACGGAAATTTTGCCGCTTTATGCGCGATTGCCCGTCGAGCAGCAACAGCGCATTTTCAAAACCTCGGCTCACCGCCGGATTGTCATTGCGACCAACGTTGCGGAATCGTCGCTCACTGTGCCGGGCATCCGCTTCGTTATTGACACCGGCACGGCACGCATGAGCCGCTACTCGGCGCGGTCCCGCACGCAACGACTGCCGATTGAAGCCGTCTCACAAGCGTCCGCAGACCAGCGTGCCGGACGTTGCGGACGTGTCGGACCGGGCGTTTGTGTGCGGCTGTATTCGGAATCCGATTACAACAAGCGCGACCGTTACACGACACCGGAAATTCAGCGGACCAACCTTGCGTCGGTCATTTTGCAAACGAAATCACTCCAGTTGGGTGCCGTCGAAAAGTTCCCGTTCATCGATCCGCCACGTTCGGCGGCAATCACAGACGGTTACAAAACGCTGTTCGAAATTGGAGCCATCGACAACGAGAAAAACCTCACGTCCATTGGTCGGCAGTTGGCGCAACTGCCGGTTGACCCGCGTATTGGACGCATGATTCTTGCGGCGAACGAAAACGGTGCATTGCGTGAGATGCTGATTATCGCGGCGGCACTCGAAATCCAGGACCCGCGCGAACGACCACACGAATTGCAGGAAAAAGCGGACGCGGCCCATCAGAAATTTCTTGATCCGCAGTCTGATTTTCTCGCTTACCTCAAGATGTGGGAGTTTTACCACAACCTGAAAGACAAGATTTCGCAAAACCAGCTTCGCAAGGCACGTGCGCAGAATTTTCTTTCGTACAACCGGATGCGCGAGTGGTCGGATATTCATTTGCAGCTCAAGAGGCTTCTGGGTGAGACTTCAGGTTTCAGGCTTCAGAATGAAGTATCAAATGACAAACCTGAAGTCCGAAGTCCGAAGTCCGAAGCCTTATATGACAACTTGCATTGTGCGATTCTTACAGGGATGTTGTCGGGCATTGCGCAGCGGGATCAGAAATATGAGTACAACGTGACCGGCGGCGGCAAGTTTTTTCTCTGGCCGGGCAGCGGGGTTGCCAAGAGAGTGGCGAGTGGCGAGGGGCTAGTGGCTAGTGATTGCCAAAATGTGACTGGCCGCTCACCACTCGCCACTCGCCACCTAAATTGGATCGTTGCAACAGAACGTGTCGAGACGACACGGAAGTATTTGCGGACGGTCGCGCGTATTGAGACTGATTGGGTTGAGCCGTTGGCCGGGCACCTGATCAACAAGAGTTACAACGAGCCGCATTGGTCGCCGGAAACGGGGTATGTCAACGCTTACGAAAAAGTGTCGCTGTTCGGACTGACGCTCGTGCCGAGACGCCGTGTCAATTACGGCACCGTCAATCCGCAGGAAGCCCGCGAAATTTTTATCAACTGCGCGTTGGTGGATGGCGAGCTTGACACGAAAGTCGAGTTTTTTCGGCATAATCAGGCCATTCGTGAAGAGGCGATTGCATTGCAGGCAAAGTTGCGACGGCACGATTTCCTGCTCGGTACCCGGGCGATTTACGATTTTTACCAAAGCCGTATTCCCGACACGGTGTATGACAGGCCGACGCTCGAACGCTGGCACAAAACGCTTGACAACAACGGACGGCGCAACCTTTTGATGACGCTCGGCGATGTCGCACGGGAGGAAATCGACGAAGCAACGGCGGCACAGTTTCCCGATGCGCTGGCGACACTGCACGGCACCGAAGCCCGTATTGAATACACGTTCAAACCCGGCGAAGCGGACGACGGTCTCACTGTGATTGTGCCGATTGAAAGTTTGCGCGAAGTTGAGCCGTCGCGACTCGGCTGGCTTGTTCCGGGGTTGCTTGAGCAAAAAGTCGAGGCGATGTTACGGGCATTGCCCAAAACGTTACGACGACCGTTGGTGCCGATTCCCGACACGACCAAAGCGATTGTCTCGCAACTGCGATTCGGCGAAGGCAGTATCGAGGAAACAGTTGCGCGGCACGTCAGTCGCCTTGCAGGCGAACGGGTGACGATTGCCGATTTCGCGGGCGAACGGCTGCCAAGCGAACTGGTGATGAATATTCGCGTCGTCGGTAGCGATGGCAAACCAATCGCCGAAGGACGGCAACTTGAAACGTTGCGTAAAGAACTCGGTGTACAGGCGGCGGCGTCCGTTGCGGCGATTGACGATCCGACCTGGAGCCGCGACAAAGTGACAACATGGGACTTTGGCGACTTTCCTGAAACGCTCGAAGTGCGTCGGGGCAACATGGCGATCACGGCGTATCCAACGCTGGTCGATCATCGCGATTCGATTTCGCTGCGACTGGCTGACTCGCCGGACAAATCGCGGCGGCAGTCGCGGCACGGTCTGTTGCGGCTGTTTCAACTTGCCAACCGCAAGGAACTGAACACCCAGGCACAGTGGCTGCCGGGTTTCGACAAACTCAAGGTGTATGCCCAGGGCTTGCCTGAATTTGAGTTGAAACGTGACATCGCCGACCTGCTTGCCGCCCGCGCACTGGAGTTGGACACCCAATCTCTTCCCCGCTCGGAAGGCGCTTACAACGCCCGGGTGCAACAGGGGAAGACGCGCATCGGTCTTGCCGTGCAGGACGTAACTCGCGTGATGACGCCGTTACTCGAAAACTTTCAAGCGGTGCGGTTGCTCGTCGAGCAGCATAAAAACTCGCGGTACCAGACGACACTCACCGATGTCAAGGCACAGGTCAATCGGCTGTTCCCGCCCGGCTTTTTGACGGAAACCAACTGGCAATGGCTGAAGGAATACCCACGCTATTTGAAGGCAATCACGCAACGCTTCGACAAACTCAAAAGCGGCGGCGAGCGGCATGACAGTGAATCGACGGCCATACTCAACGAATGGTGGTTACGTTACGAAGACCGGCTCGCACTGCACGAAACGATGGGCATCATGGACCCGGAACTGGAAACGCTCCGCTGGATGCTCGAAGAATACCGCGTTTCGTTGTTTGCTCAAAAACTCGGCACGTCGGTCAAAGTGTCCGAAACAAGGCTCGAAAAGCAGTTTGAAAAAACAAGGGCGTAAGTGTTACTGCTACCTGCCAAGCCTTGTTTTGTGAGTAGCAGCAACCGGGAACGGATGTAACCGATTTTTGATCCTTCACCCGTCGCTCACGCTCCGGGCTTCTCTTGGAAAACCGCATTTTTGAGTTTGGCCGGGTAATACTCGCCTGCAAAATATTCGTCTTGACAGATTCGCAGAAATAGGGAACAATCATGGCCGCAGTCAGCAAGAAATAATGCGTTGAAATTGAAAGTTTTACACAAGATACGCAATACGGGTAAAGATCGATGATTGTTCACTCTGTACTTGATGCCCTGGAAACTTTTTATCAATCTTTGCGAAATCAGTCCATTTCGATTGGATTCTTTTTTGCGGCTGCGTATGATAGGACTTAATCATTGTCGCAGAATGAGGCTTATTGATTATCCCTAACGCTTGAAACGGAACGACAACAGGCAATTTCGTTGCTTTGACAACGAGGCCGCAAGGAAGCCAACCCCATGCTCGGATTTACAGGAAACGGAAAACCGCTTGCACTTCGACAGACATTGAAAATTGCCTCAACTTCGGCAAAAGAGGAAGTTTGGGTCAACTCATGCACTTGTGACGTGCGCACGCTTCGTCCCGGCGATCTTTTTGTCGCATTGGTCAACGATCATTTTGACGGACATAACCACATCGATGAGGCACAGCGGCTCGGTTGCAAAGCGATTGTGGCCGAGCGGTCGATTCCGGGTATTCGGGTTCCGCTGTTTCTCGTGGCCAACTCGCGTGAGGCTTATGGCATTCTGTGCCAAAAGCTGTACGACAGCCCTGCCGAAAAACTCAAGATCGTTGCCGTGACCGGCACCAACGGCAAAACCTGCACGGCATTCCTCATTGCCGGTGTTTTGGCCGAGGCCGAACATCCGGTCGGCATTATCAGTTCCATCGGTATTTTTGACGGTGAACGGATGTACCCTTCGGTGGTGACAACGCCACCGGCCAACGAATTGGCGTACTGGCTTTCACGCATGGTCCTCAACGGTTGCACGCATTTGGTCGTTGAGGCTTCCAGTTACGCCATTGACCAGTATTATTTCTCCGGCATGGAGTTCGATGCCGTTTGCCTGACCGACATCCGCAACAATCACCTGGATTACCACAAGACGACCGAGCATTACCGACGCACCATGCAGGGCATTTTCCGTTTCGCAAAAAAAGAAGCGATTGCCATCTGTAACGCCGACGATCCGGTCACACGCGCGATGATCCCTTTAATTGACAACCCGCTGCTGACGACCGGCATCCGGCAGGAATGCGAAGTCAACGGGATACTCATCGACAAGTGCCGTAGCGAACAGACGTTTTACATCATGGCCGGTTCCGAAATGGTGCCGACCGCCACGCGCATCATCGGCGAATCGCACATCCGCAACGCGCTCACGGCAACGGCCTTCGGTATCAGCCAGGGCATTGATCTCAGGCAAGTGGTGCGCGGAATTGAACGCGTCGAGAGTATTCCGGGGCGAATGGAGCGCATCGAATGCGGACAACCGTTCGGCGTGTTTCTTGATTCGGCGCAAACGCCCGAATCGCTGGCCGCCAACTTGTCAACGCTCCGCGATGTCACCGACGGCGGGGTTTATTGCATTTTCGGTTCAACCGCCGACGGGGGGACTCCCAAAAAACGCTTGCAACTCGGCCAAACGTTGCACCGGTTGGCCGATCATGTGATACTGACCGCAGAATCGCTGACCACCAAACGACCCGACCGTGCCATTCGCGAAATGTTGCGCGGGGTCAGCGGAATGCAGAAAGTGCAAATCATCCGTAATCGCGCCGACGCAATTTCGTCAACACTGGCGAAAATGCAGCCGGAAGATTGTGTGCTGATCGTCGGCAATGGCCGCGAAATCGAACCGGCCTGCTCCGATGACTCACTGCCGATGGACGAGCGAACCTACGTCAAAGACTGGCTCTATGAAAACCAACCACACTCTGTCCCTGCGTTTTGAGTTGACAAGATTTTCCTTCGAATGATCGACTGTCATGCGTATTATTGGAATCGGAACGGACATCACCGAATGCGAACGGATTGCCCGGATGCTTGAGCGGCATCCGGAATCGTTTGCCGGGCGCGTATTCACCAATGCGGAGAACGCCTATTGCTCGCGCGGCAAGCGGCAGTCGGCGGAACACTACACCGGACGTTGGGCGGCCAAAGAAGCGGTTCTCAAGGCACTTGGCACCGGCTGGTCGGCGGGCATTACCTGGCGGGATATCGAAATTCTCAACGAACCGGGCGGGAAACCGTTTGTCCATCTGACCGGTGCCGCAGCGGAAATCGCCATGGAAAAAGGCATTACGGAAATTCAAATCAGCATTTCCCACTGCGTTTCCCATGCGGTGGCCTTTGCCGTCGCGGTGGGATAAGAAAGCGTTTTTTCCGAAAACGCAGTCGGATAGGTACGGCAACCGGGAACTCGGACAGGTACAGCAGCCGGGAACGCAGAGAGGTCACATCGTGACCGAACGGAGTGACCGAATCACACGCCCCAATCCGGTCACTCCGTTCGCCTTTGGCGAACTTCGTTCCCGGCTGCTGTTTCTTGTGCCAAATCTTGGGACGAAATACATTTCCGCCAGGCGTCATGTCAATCCGTCGTACCAATCGCAGGCGGCGGCGAAAGTGCGGGAACGCCGGTTGTTCGTTGCAATCGTCCGGGCGATGCACTGAGAGACGGCGTGGGAGCCGTGATCGGCTGTTGGTTGAAATTCATGTCCGGTATCTGCATGACGGGAACGGTACTTCCGCCGCCATCAACCGTTGCTCCCTGCATCCGGCTTGAGGGCAATCCGGTGTTGGAACCGGCCGACGGACCGGGATTTGCCAGCGGATTGACAGCCGTGGGAGCCATCGCCAGGGAGCCTTGCGGATTTGGTCCCGGTCTCGACATGCTTGGGACTCCCGGTGCAGTTGCTGACGTATTGGTCGGAGGAAGCGTGTTCCTGTCATCCCGCAACGGATTTCCCTGTGCTATGGCAGATGTGCTGTCGCGCAGGGGCGGAGTGTCGCGTGCCAGTGCGCTGGGAGTTGTCTTGCTGTTGCGTTGATCCTGATAAAACCGTGACGTGATCTGGGTGTTCAGTTCCGTTTCAGCCGATTGGCATACGAGGATCGCGTTGACCTTGTGCCTGCCGGACTCCAATCCGCGTCCCTTGATTTTGTAAGTCAGCTTTTCACGGGCGGATAGGATAGGGATACGATCCAACACGACTTCACGACCTTCCACGTCAATTTTTGCCCGCCCGCCGATCACGTCAATCGGCTCGATGGCACTGGCGAAATAGACGCCAACCTCAATGTTGTCCGCCGCTTTGGAACCCCGGTTGGTGATGGTTACCACATACTCCGTCGTTGCCCCCACTTCGATGGGGTCTTGCGGTTTGTCGATTTCCAGGATGATGTCCGCGATGGCGTCCACGGATGTGACGGCATTTGCCGTTTGCGCCAACCCGGTTTTTTCGGTGACTCTTGCGTCAAGCCGGCATTCGCCCTCGCGTTTCGCCTCGCAGATGACCGTGCAGACGAATTCGCCATTGATGGGAAGCGTTCCGGCATCCCATTGAACACGATTCGTATCGGAGTCATACTCGCCGTTGTGCGTGCAGGAAACGAATTTGACGCCCAGCGGCAGTGACGCTTCAACCACCGTGTTCAGGGACGCGGTGGTTCCCGTATTGCGGGCAATCAGCACATAGTCAAGCGTGTTATCGACATACTGCATTCCCGGGGCGTCAATATCCAACTCCAGAGCGGCACGTTTGATCATGACGCGTTTTACCGTTTCTTCCGACAAACCGTAGAGACCGGTGGCCTCGACCTTGATTTGCAACTCGTCCATTTCCTGGGCTTCGACGATCACTTCCAGAACTTTCTCCTCGCCCACTTTCAGGGAAGGGATAATGGTTTCCGCCTTGACCACGCCGGAGGTTGAAAGTCTTAAATCCAGATCGGTTGCGTCGCCGTTGCCGATGTTCCTGATTTTGAGTCGGTACGATTCTTCCGCCCCCCAAATCACTTCGTCAGCCCCTTCAAATTCCATTTTGATGACGGGCTGTTGCACGTCAATTTTGGTGTGGGACGCCCGATTCTTGAAATCGATATTGTATTTTAGTTCGAAGGGACGTTTATCGCTAAGCATGATATGGAGCTTGAGTGTTTCCGACTTGTTTGGCGCGATCGGGCCGACCTGCCATTGAAAAATCTCGTAATCGTCATTCTGTGATTCCGACAGCACTCTGGTCGAACCGGTTGACAATTCCGGCGGCTGAGTGTTTTGCGCCCAGCGCGGCAGGTCAATATTGAGAACCACTCCTTCCGCCGGAACCGAACTGCTGTTGGCCACGACAAACTTGTAGGTCTCTTCCTTGCCGACGATCATGGCTTTCGGGCCTTGGAGGTCAACAGACAACACTGGACTTTGCAACGTGATCAAACCCCCATCGTTTTTGGACACACTCCTTGAATCCTCCTGTCTGGGAATCGGCGTGGGACGGGATTGGGAAAGGGGTTGAGGTGCCCGTTGGGATGTCTGCTCTTGGGTAACCGGCTCGCGAACCGCTCCACTTCGTTTTTCGGAATCGGCTTCGGACGTTTTGTCGTCGGACGGAACAACAGGAGGCGTTGCAAGGCTGCCTGACAGACTTCTTGTCGGTGGGGTTTCCGTGGAAAGGCTTTTGCTGTCGGTGGAAATGGAATTGCGGCTGGCGACTTTTGTGCCGGTCTCGGTATCGGTGGAAATGGATTTTTCGTTGTTTGCAGTGACACTTTGCCTCGAGGTTTCCCGTGTCTGCGCTGGTTCCGGATCGCTACCCGCCACCGGAGGCGGTGACGGCAGACCGCTCGCCGACGAACGCGCCGCGTTTGTATTGGGCGGGCTAATCTCCGGGACCCGGTCCTGCAACTCTCTCATGCGTGACAGCGTACTGGAGGGCGTGGTTCCCTGACTGCCGACAGTGGAACCGGAGATGGCTTGTGACAAAGGCGGACGTTGATTGAGTGACTGGGTTGTCCCGTACTGTTGCGACGCCGAGACCGACGTGACCGGTTGGTAACTTGGCGATGTTCTTGCTCCCGTTGCGGAACCGGTCGCCGGATAACCTCCGCTTTTCGGACGGGGAGGCTGCACCGGTTGACTGTACTGCTGTTGCGGCACCGGCTGTGATTGCGGCATCGGCTGTGCCGCATTGGCCGGGGCCACATGCTGATTCGTGTTTTTAGGGCTGTCGCTACTGCCAAAGAGTTTGCCGAATAGAGTGCCGCCCGACTTTTGGTTGGCGGATTGTTGTTGGGACTGAGCCTGGATTTGTTCCTGAGTTTGGGGAACCGCCGTCGCATTATACTGTGCTTGAGCCAGGACATAAGAGTACGTTCCCAGAGCGATCAGAGTGACGACACTCATCCGAAATACACGCTGTAATTGTTTTGAACTCAACATCGCGTTGTCTTTCTTTTGAAACCGGAACTGAAAAACCGGACTGCTTGTTATGGTTTCCCAGTTGCAGTTGTGATAGCACCGAACGCTTGGGTGTCAATTAAAATCGTGCTTTTATCAAAAAATCAACTGTTGGCAAAATGATTCCTGAAAATTTCACCAAACCCCGTATTTTACAAATCATGGAAGCGATCAACGGACAAAGCCGTTTCATCATCATGTTGTATCGAACAATCTCAAAAGAAAGATTAAGAAAAAATTGCCGATTGTCCGGTTTTTGCAGAATAGCCGGAGAGCCGAGGCAATGTATTGGTTTAAAGCCGCGTTTTTCTGGACTCACCGGGAACATCGCGAACATATTTCGGCACGGCGTAGCCGGGCAAAGTCGCGCTCAGTTTCGAGGCCAGCACCTGCCCCTTGACTGTCGGAACTTCAAAATGCGCGGCACCTTGAACCTTGTCAAGCTGGTGCAGATAATATGGGATCATTCGGCTGTTTGCGAGTTTTTCACAAAGATCGAAAAGTGTCTCAAAACGGTCGTTGACGTGTCGCAACAGGACCGTTTGGCTCAAAACCGGAATTCCCGCGTCAACGATTGCGGCAATCGCGTTGACCACTTTGTCGGACAGTTCGTTCGGATGATTCACATGCAGAACAACATAAACGGCCCCCCCAGCCGGGGAGAATCGAAAAGCTTGGAGTGACTCAACCAGTTGCGGCGTCACCCGTTCGGGCAAAAAGATCGGCATTCGGGTATGCACTCTGACCCTATTCCCAGGATACAAGTCTTTGATATAATTGAACATCCCGTGGAGTGTGGCGTCGTCCAGCATGAGAGGGTCGCCGCCGCTGAGAATGATTTCGCGGACGTCACTGATTTCCTCATTGTTCTTGGAAGAGTCCGTTGAGTTTTGAATAGAAAAGTGTTTGGTATCCATCCTGCGGAGCGGGGACAAAATCGACTTTTTTTTCAAAGAATGGCGGCGAAAACAGAAGCGACAATGGCTGGCACAGTGGTCTGTGGCTAAAACCAGTTCGCGTCCCGGATATTTTTGCAACACCGGCAGGTGGAAGAATTTTTCATAAGCGGAAAGATCACTTTTTGTACAATTCGGGGTTAAAATACAGGAACCCGGTAGCGGAGTTTGTTTGATGTAACTTGATTCTTCGAGTGGGTCGTTGGAAAATCCCGGAATTGTTTCCAGTTCCTCTTGACGAGGCAGAATTTGCAACAAAAGCGGATCGTTGGGATTGCCTGGTTCGATGCGGCTGAGAAAATCACGAGTGACGTTCAGCGGTTGGATGGTTGCGGATTCCGCAGAAACGGCAGAAGCTGGTAGTTGCAATTTTTCGCAGAGTTCCCCGGGTTCGGTTACATTATCGCGCAAGAGGGACTGCCAATCAGAGTGGTGGGAATTCGAACGCGACGTATTGTTTGGCTGTTGAAGTTGCGTCATGGGGATCATTAAATATGCCTGTCCGGAACAGGATGAATCTCATCAAGTTGAAAACTTTACATTCCCGGCAATTGAAGTTCATCATCGCAGTAGAATCACAACCACTCATCGACAACAGATATTATTATAATAAGGAACAGGTTCTATGGCCAGCTACAGCACAAGTGATTTTCGCAAAGGCCTCAAAGTGCAAATTGACGGCGACCCGTATATCATGGCCGAGTGCAATTTTGTCAAGCCGGGCAAGGGACAGGCTCTTTACAAATGCAAGTTGCGTAACCTCCTCAAAGGCACGGTTCTCGACCGTACCTACAAAAGCGGTGATTCGCTTGACGCGGCGGACATCGAAGAAATCGAGGCGACGTTTCTGTACTCGCAGGGCACGCAATTCATTTTTATGGATGCCAAAACCTACGAACAGTATGAACTGGAAAAAGACGCCATCGATGACGCCTGGAAATACCTCAAGGAAGGCATGGCCTGCAAGATGATGTTGTTCAATAACAACCCCATCGGTATGACGCCGCCCAACCACGTTGTGTTGCTCATCACTTACACCGAACCGGGTGTGCGGGGTAATACAGCGACCAATCTGACGAAACCCGCGACGGTCGATACAGGCGCGGAAATCATTGTTCCCAATTTCGTCGAAATGGGCGAGTCTATCCGCGTTGACACCCGAACCGGCGAATACATTGAACGTGTCAAAGAATAACGTGTCGCTGTTTTTTCCTGCCTTTTTTTGTGGAAACGGCATTGTGTGTTAAAATTGACATGAGGGATGGAGATTGGTGTTTTCACTTTAATAATAACAATCATCACATATCATGTCACTTTACAAGGTATTTCTCCAGAATGTTCTTTTTCCGATTGACGCCTATCTGTCGGGAAAAGGAAAACTGTTCCAATACCGCCGCGAATTTGAAGCGACGCAGTATTTGCCGCCGGACGAAATACGCCGGTTGAATTGGCAGCGTCTCCAGGCGATTTTGTACCACGCTTATGCCAAAATTCCGTTTTACCGCAAGAGTTTCGACGCGGCTGGCGTGACTCCCGACGATGTGCAGGCGGAAAGTGATTTATTGCGGTTGCCGATTCTCGAAAAATATCAGGTGCAAGATCATCTCGACGAACTTGTTGTGCCGGATTGGCCGAAACACGACCTGATGATCGATCAAACCGGCGGTTCGACCGGCACACCCGTGCGATATTACCGTAGCATGGATCGTAACATCTCGCGTGAAGCGGCAACCTGGCGGCACAATCACTGGGCAGGCTGGGATATTTGCGACAAAGCCGCCGCACTCTGGGGAGCCCGTCGCGACATGGAACAGCCAACCAGGTTGTTAAGTCGTTTCCGTTCCTTCTTTCTCGACCGAACAATTCTTTTGAATACGGCCGTTTTCAACGAGTCGGACGCACTGGCTTTCAACGAGCGGCTCAAAACGTATCGCCCCAAGTGCATTTTGGGTTATGCCAACGCGCTGGTCGTGTTCGCGTTCATACTGAAGGAGAGAAATGTCACGGCTTACACGCCGTTTTCGATCATCTCGTCCGCTGAAATGCTGTCCCCGGAGAACCGCAAAATCATCGAAGACGTGTTCGGGTGCAAGGTATACAATCGCTACGGCTCGAGGGAAACGTCGATCATCGCCAGTGAGTGTGATCGACACGAAGGCATGCACCTGATGGCCGAAGGGTTGCATGTCGAACTGCTGGTCAACGGTCGTCACGCCCAGCCCGGCGAGATGGGAGAGGTCGTCGTCACGGATTTGCTCAATCTGCCGATGCCGCTTGTACGATACCGCATTGGCGACACGGCACGCTGGTATGACAAGCCGTGTTCCTGCGGTCGCGGACTGCCAATGCTGGCCGAGCTGACCGGACGTGTGACCGATTTTCTCGTGACCGACAACGGCTCGCTGTGTTCCGGTGCTTCGCTCACGGCACTGGTGGTCGCCTGGCGTCCAACGCTTAAGCAAATTCAAATTTACCAGGAACGGCAGGGGGAAGTCGTTTTCCGCATCGCTTCCGGGCAGGGGAACCCCTTGCCGGACGACGATCTGGATTTTGTCCGTGAAAAATCGGCGATTTACCTCGGCAAAGGAACGAAAGTCGAGTTCGAGTTCGTCGATGAAATTCCCAAGACGGCTTCGGGCAAGTCGCTGTTCTCCATCTCGAAAGCCGCACCGTACCAATTCGCGGAATAGGGGCTTCCACTCATAGCTTTTGAAAAATCACCTTTTTCAGAATCGACACGCATGACAACCCGGGAAGACGCATTTTCGACGAACAGATGGAACCTGCTATCGATCTTCTTGTGTATTGAAGCGATGGCACTGTTGTTGACCAGCCCGATCGTTTTGGCCGCGACCTGGGGCATCACGCGGCACACGCTTTTCGCCTTTGCGGGCGTGTTCGTAATCACGTTGCCGTTTTGCCTGCTTCTGGCCTGGTCACATAACCTTTACGTACGGAAGCGGAGCGGCTTCGTCGAACTGGACGACGGCACGTTGCACTACTACGAGAACGAAAACGAGTCACCGGTTTATTCCGCGCCGCTGGAAGATTGTCTCTGGTTTGAAGGGTATCGCACTTGGGCAACGCTTCCCCGCCTGGACAAGGTCAATGTATTCCAAATCGTGGTCGGTCCCCAAGTGATTTTGCTACAATTTCCCGAATGGTGTTACATCCCCGAACACAAATCGCGAAAAACGACCATGGCCGAACAGCCTGTCATTATCGCGGTTGGTCAATCGCGGGAACCCCGCGAACAATGGTTGACCGTCCTCGAAAGCATGGGAATCGCGTGTGACATGACGCGACACCAACGTCCGCTGGCCCCGATTTCCAACGGTTTGGCAACATGCTGGTTTCTTTTGTGCGGTATGGTTGCCTTTCTCAAGTTACCCGAAGCGGCAAGAGGAATCATAAGTGTGCTGAACCATTGGAACGTTCCTGCTGACGTCGCTGAAGCAATTGGTTTTTCAGTATTTTTTCCCGGGATTGTTTTCCTGTTGTTATGGATGTGCGTTTTTCCATTGCTCTGGATCAGTCTCAGAACAAATGTCGGCAAAGTCAAAGTGACATGGTATGAACTTGTCATAAGTGGAGCGGCAATTCTTGTGTTCATTCTTGGTGCTATATGGTTTGGTATGGATGCCAAAACCTTTGACTGGAAAATGACCTACACGATCAGTACGGTTGTGATGTGTACCGTGACTTTTTTGTGTTATTGTCTGAACATACGCTCACCTCACCCACGCCGACGCCCATGAATTTTACCTTCACGAATTTTCGACCACAGATTGTCACGCCGGAGTTTTTGGAAGAGCGTGAGCATTTCCTGCCGATCCGCATTGAAGTCCTCCTGGAACGCATGGTGCAGGAGGAGCGACTCGACGACATGGAACGGGAACACTTTCGTGTTCTTCGGCGGTTGCTGGCCGACCGTTTTCATTATGAATACCACAGGGATCTCGAATCGCTGAAAAACGATTTTGTGCCCTTTGATCCGGATTGCGAAACACTCTGCGAACCGGAATACACGGACGGGCAATTGCGCGAAATCCGGTTGCGGCTCTATGACTCCATCCGTGAGGTGCTGCAAATCGGCAACTACCGCGAGATGACACCGGAACAATTTGCCGAGTGCCTCGAATTGCAGCCGATCGGCGGGTTGAGCGTCCGTGTCGATACCGGCGATTTCGACCAGTTCCACGTTTATTACCGCGGCGTCCGGCAACGTGAGGAAACCGAACGCATCCTCTTTTTCTGGAAGCGGACTCGACCGGTGGCCAGTCTGAACCGCGTGTTCGTCATCGCGCGTTTCAAGCCGGAATACGGCGGTCGGGTTTTGGTCAAAATGTTCAAGGACATCCCCGTCGAAAACATCAAGATCATCGCCCCGAAGGTCAAACTCGGAATGCCGGTCTTCGCGCGGGTCAAGATCGGCGGCAGTGTTGCCGGTTCGCTGATTACCCCGCTTTCAAAACTTGTGTTTGCGTTCACCATGTCGTGGATTTACTTCTGCATTATTCTCGGCGGTTTGCTCCTGGCCGCGTTCAAAGGCACGATGAGTTTTCTCAACAGCCGCACGAAGTACATGCAGGTGTATTCGAGCAACCTGTACTACCGGAACCTGTCGAACAACACCGCCGCCCTGACCACGCTGCTCGACGCGGCGGAAACGCAGGAACTGAAAGAGACGCTGCTCGGCTATTTTATTCTGTACCTCAACCGGGACCGCGACATGACGGAGGAAGAACTCGACACGGCGACCGAACGCTGGATCGACGAGCAGTTCGGTCACCATTTCGATTTTGAGGTCGTTGACGCCATCCGCAAACTGGTCGAAAAGGAGATCGTGCATGTCACGGAGCTGTCACCCGGTCAATTCGGTTATCGCGTTCGCAGTTTACCAGAAGCCCTGGTACAACTCGACCAGGCCTGGGATGATTTCAACACCTTTCCCAACGTGGCGTAGTTGTTCTCGAAACCAGAACAGTATTTTCGCCACAAAGAAATTCAGAGATGAGAGTTCAAAGTGTTCTTGGGGCTCACAAAAAAAATCCGTTGTTCGATCGATCAGAGCCGTGACGTGGAACGGTCATTCCATTCGATGACTCTTACGGCTCCGATTGAAATGTCCATGTGATATTTCACCTTGCAATCAACCAGCCTTTTCACAAACAGCGAAAAGGTACGCAATCCAGTGGTTTAACGACTTCAAAACGACCGGTTCATGCTAAAGTGAAGGTGAATGATTATATGACAAATTCATTCTTTTTTATGTTTCCCCGTGAAGAAATCCGTTGCACTGTGGATTTACGGAATCGCGTTATTTTCGCAACGAGACGCTTTTGACGATGATGTCTCCGCCGTGGACGAACAACCGGAAATCGGAACCGTTTGCGCGGTTCTCAAAACGCGGTTCCGGCAAATGAAACACGGCGGTATTCCAGCCATCTTTCTGTTCCACACTCCGTGGTTTCATTCCGCGAAACGCCTGGTCGAGACCTTTCAACGTCGGGTGATATGAATCGTAATGCACGGCAAACGAGTCGGGGTCGGCATTTGGGCCAAGCCGGAAAACGACGGTCAATTCCACGGCAGCCGCCTGTTCGATCAAAAACATTGAATCGTCGTCAAATTAGAAAAAACGTTCGTTGGGATTGCCGACGTTTTGCTTGGGGATGGTCGTCCAGACTTTCGTTTTGACCCCGTTGTCATCCACTTCGGTCACCTTGATCGGACCGTCGCCCGGCGGGGCAAAATTGACCGCCGTGACACCCAGCTCTGCGTCGGGAGTTGCCGAAGGCACCGGGTATTTCGGGGCAATGGAGATCGCCCGGATGCGTTCCTTTGCGTGAAACAGCGTTGTGAATTTTTTCGTCAATTCCAGGTATAAGGTTCCGTACTCTTTCGATTTCCCAATATCGGTTCCCTCGTGAAACTCATTCCAGGTTTCCAAATGCACGAGAAAGGGGCGTGTTTTCGTGTCCATCTTGAGGAGCCGTTCCCAGCCGAGCGTGTAAAAATCGCCGTTGTCGCGGGTGCGTACCAGCGGCGTGCGGCCGGGAACGGCACTGTGATCGTAACCGGCACCAATGGCCGCAACATCCAGGACGATGAAATTGAGTGCCGCGCCCCATTGATAGACCGAATCGGCGTCGCCGGGCCATTCCGCCGCTTTGACAATGTAAAGGTCACTGCCGAAATCTTTGCGGAACATCTCGCGCACCGCCGGGAACAAGGTGTCGTCCACATTTTTCGCAAATGCGGAGGCGTAAAGGAACACGAGTGGTTTGCCATCGATGGTCGCGCGGTACTTCGGCGGCACCAGGGAGAAAAAGTTGCGAATGGTTGCGTAAAACCAGCGTTTTCCGGCGTCCGTTGTCAGATCAATTTGATAGCGGCCGGCATTGTGCCCGCCAAGTGTACTGGTGTCGTAAAACAAGCCCAGTACCGGAGTCTTTTCGCCGTTCGAGGTCATGGTCTCCAGGGCTTCGATCATGGGCGGGATTCCTTCGTCACTGAAGCGAAATGCGTCCGATTGCCGGGCTGTCGGCGCACCCCAATAAACGGGAATGGCAATATCAATTCCCGCTTCGGCCATTTGCCGGAACTGCTTTTCATGCCACCGGGGATTTTTCCAACTCATTCCCGCAGTCGAGACCGGATGGGTGGTCAGCGCGTCGCTACCGTCGTGATTGAGAATATGGGCTTTCGAGTCAATGTCGTACCAGTAAAAATACGATGTCGCAACGACAGGATCACCGGTACGAAAAGGTTGCAAGCTTGTTTCACCCGGTTCGGGGGCGAAAAACGTTCCAGGTGCCGGAGACGGCTGATAATCCCGTGGAAGATCGGCGGCCAGGGTAGAGGAAGCAAACACCAGCAACGGAATCGCAAAACAGCATTGGATGGTTCGTGACATGAGATTCTCCTTTCAAAACAGGTTTCAGGGATGGAATCATCCGACATGAGCAAAAATGACGGGATTCATTTTACCACAAAGGCGCGAAGATGTTTAGCCTCGGTTCCTGGAACCGGGAAGGATGGCAGGGCGGCCACGCCGTGCCATCCGCGACGTGGCGTTTGATTGTCAATTTGCATCAATCAAAGTGATTGGCAAATCCAACGGTGTTCAGAGTCTGGCCACCCTGCCTTGAAACCCATTTGTGATTCTTTGTGTCTTCGAGGTGAAAAATATATGCCCATGAACAGATACCTTCATTTGAAGGGATTTTTGAGTATAATTAGAGAAGTGCTTGTATTGATACTGGAAACCGGCATGGTGGTATTTCAATCCCAAAGTCTGAAATTCAACATTCATTTATGGAACAACGCGTGATTGCAATGGGTGACGTTCATGGCTGTCTGGCGGCACTGGATGCCGTTGTGGACGCTATTGACCCGCAACCTTCCGATTCACTGATCCTTTTGGGCGATTTTGTTGACCGTGGGCCGGATTCGGCGGGGGTGATTGACCGTCTGATTGAGCTGCGCGAACGCTGTTTTCTCTTCGCCATCCTGGGAAACCACGATGAACTGATGCTCGACGTCGTTGAGGAACGCTCCTGGAATTTGGGACAATGGCTCATGTACGGCGGTGAGCAAACAATGCGAAGTTACGGTACGGACAAGGTTTCCGACATCCCGAAAGCACACGTCGGGTTTCTGAGAGACTGCATCCCTTTTTGTGAAACGGAACATCACTTTTTTACGCATGCCAATTATCTTGAAAACGAACCGCTTGCAAAAACAGAAGGGCAGGTTCTTCGTTGGGAATCACTCAAGGCACGAATGCCCGGCCCGCACAATTCAGGCAAAATGGCCGTTTTGGGCCATACGGCACAAAAAGACGGACAGATTCTCTATTCCGGCCATGTTCTCTGTCTTGACACTTATTGTTATGGTTCAGGTTGCCTGACTGCGTTCGAGGTCAACACCGGCGAGTACTGGCAAGCCAGTCGCGGCGGTCGTCTGCTTAAAAACACAATTTTTCGTCCCCGCTAGGATCCGGCCAAAGCGAATTATGCAAATGGTAACCGGGAACGAAACATGCGGATCGAATACGGGCATACCCGCAGTTTTAAGGTCGTCCGGGAAATAGTATCCTGTCTGAGCGGATTGGTAACATACTCCGGCCTGGAAAATAGGATTGGCTTTGATATTCTGGTGTTTTTTTTGGTTGAATCATTGAAATTTGCCGACAGGCTGGGTAAAATGCCAATATTGTCCCCACTGTGGTGACGTTTTCATCTCCTTCGGAGCGACAACGGCCATGCATAGCCGGGAGAAACAACCAATAATTTTTGACACAACTTGACAACCGATGTGGCACGCTAAGTTTCGTGCCGTCACCACTTTTTTAAGGAGAGTACATCATGGGACGACCAGTCACCCTCTGCTCCGGACAATGGGCCGATTTGCCTCTTGAAGTTTTGCTGGACAAAGCCAAGTCGTTTGGTTACGACGGCATCGAGCTTTCCTGTTGGGGCGATCATTTTGAGCTTGACAAGGCGATGTCGCAAGACGATTATTGCGCCAAAAAATGGGAGTTACTCAAAGCCAAGGGGATGAAGTGTTTTGCGATCAGCAATCACCTCATTGGCCAGGGCGTTTGCGACCTCATTGACGACCGCC
>WRMR01000003.1 GCA_009776995.1 Planctomycetaceae bacterium
GAACTCCGGCCTGCGCGGGCGTCGCAGCAATTGGGGATTTCCGCCTGTGAAATCGCAGAGAATCATGCCGTCGCTTCCGGTGTAAAGCGTGTATTCCTCCGGCATCGAACCGTTCGCTGACCATTCTTCCACATCCGGCGGCGTGATTCCGCCGTCGTACCAGTGCAAGCGGATTTTCACGTCGGCGGCCTTCGGGTTGGCGAACTCCCACGAAATGCGCGAAGCCTGCGGATACGAAACGCTGTTGACCTGCTTGCTCCAGCCTTGTTCCGTCACCTTCCAGAACTCGCTGTGCGACGCCTGAACGGTGAGCGGCGACGCCAGCCCCAGGCACTTGAAAATCTGGTGGAAACTGTAATGCCCCATATCGCCGAGTGCCCCGGTGCCGAAATCGTACCAGCCGCGAAAAACGGCATGGGTATATGCGGGATGGTACGCGCGTTCGGCAGCCGGTCCCAACCAGAGATTCCAGTCGAAGCCGTCGGGCACGGCAGGCGTGTCGGTCGGGTAACTCAGCATTCCCTGCGGCCAAAACGGGCGAGTCGAAACGTTGACCACTTCGCGCACCGTCCCAATGGCTCCGGCGGCGATCCACTCGGCCACACGTGCAGTCGCCGCCTGGCCGGCGGAACAAAAGAGTTGCGTGGCCACATCGGTTTTTTGTGCCAGGTCGCGCATCTGCCGCGCTTCGTCCAGAATGTTCGCCATCGGCTTGTGCGTGATGATGTGTTTCCCGGCACGCATGGCACGCATGGCCACCACGCCGTGCAAATGTTCCGGCGTCATGTTATAGACCGCGTCAATGCCCTTTTGGGCATCCAGCATTTCACGGAAATCACTGTATTCGCCCAACGCAACGTTCGCAGGATTGTCGCCGGATTGCCTGACGTAGTAACGTTTCACCACATCGCGTCCGACTTCCCGACCGCAAAGACCACCCCGGGCGTCTTTTGCCCAATTTTGGTCGTCGAGAAAATTGCGTATCTTGTTGTTCACTTCGTTGTGCCCCCATTCGGGATAGTCGTCCCCGATGCGGTTCGGGTCGCAGACGGCCACAATGCGGATGTTGGGATTCGGAAGTGCCTCCAGCATTTGCCTCATGCCCTGCGTTCCGCATCCGACGTAGGCGATATGGATTTTTTCACTCGGGGCGACATATCCGGCACCTCCCAGAAGATGTCGCGGCAACACCATCGCCGACATCGCGGCGGCGGAAGCAACAGTACTTGATTGTAAAAAAACACGGCGGGTCACGTGGGTCATTGGTGGTCTCCCTGAAAATCATGGTTTGGGTACAAAGTTTTTCATCGCGGATGACATAAATCATTCTCTATGTCATTCTACCTCATCGCTTCATCCACTTCCAGCATGATGTCCCCGGTTTCTTTCAGCGCGCGGATGATTCGCTGGTAATGCCGGACGTCGTCATAAGACAGTTTGCGGCCTTTGCGGTCTTTCAGCCACTTTTGCGCGGGTCGGTAAAGATGATGTTGTCAAGCGAGCGTTTGTAACGGTCGAACTGCTCTTGATTGGCTTTGCGTCCGGTCAGGTCGGGATCACCGATGTCTTTGGCTTCGACGAAGGAAACAGGAATATTGTCCTCCTTGCGCAACAGAATCAAATCCGGCGCACCGCAAGCCTGACGTGCCGGTTCGTTCGACACGATGAGATGCGACAACATCGCCGCCAGCAGTTGTTGCAACGCAGGCCGGTACGTATGCTCCCGCGCAAAGCCGATCTCATACTGACACTCGAGTTCAGTGAGGTAATCCGAAATGGATGGAGTGATTTCGTTTTGCATAGTGGTTTCGCACAAAGGCACAGCAAATCAGAGCCGCGACGGTTACGGAGCGGCCACACTGCGTGACTGATTTGATAAACCGCAAATTCAGATTTCAGATTTGCGATCCTTCACAAGGCCGGAGTACGATATTGATGACCTCCGTCACCGTGTCGGCGTAGTAGGGATCGTCCCTCATTTTCGGCCAGTCTGGATGGTTGAGGAATTTGGCCCAGGCGTCATCCATCTGCTCAACGCTCTCAAACCAGACCATGTAGGCGAGATTTGGCAGAAATGTCCCATACAATGCTTCGCCGTAAAAGACCGAGTTGATCCCGCACTCATGAAAGAGATCGATCGCGCCCCCTTCCTCAAACATGTGGATTTTTGCGTGGAGCCGATTCAAGTCGAAACTGCGGTAAATGCGCAACTGGAGAATTCTGCCGTCCGAATGCGGTGGAACGGCAAACCTGGGCCACGTTTTGTAAGAGCGGTACAGCGTCCGCTCCATCGACTCATAAACCGGATTTTTCGAAGATGCACCTTCACGAAATTCCGCATACTTCTTCAAAATTTCCGGGGTTTGAAGAAGCTTCGTGTCGGGCTTGGCCGCGTCCTCCAACGATGGACAGGGGATGAAAGCATACAGATCGCGAAGCGCGTTTTCGTCGGTTTTGTTCAATTTCGGATCCGCCAGTGCCAGACCGAACGGCGAGACTCCGTTTTCCTGACGTCCCAATGCCGCGTGAGCGAAATCGACGATCTTTTTCACGTTTGTATCGCCGTTGACACGCCATTTGCGGATTTCAAAAAATGTTTGCTCATTCGCCTGCTGTTGGGCGGAGGCCGAAGCCAGGGAACCCGCAACCAAACCGGCGACACAAGCCGTCGTCATAAATTCACGTCGTTTCATCGTAGTTGCTCCTTGTTTCATTCGACTGTCTATTTCACGAAAGCGTTCACGGATTTTGTTTCTCACCACGAAGGCAAAAATCAGAGTCGCGAGAGTCATCGAGCGGTCGAAGTGGGTTGGAATTGCATCCGGTGCGACTGCTCCATAACCTCATTTATACATCATTCTCCCAAGAAAACAACCTCAGCAGCAATGATAACCGCGAGCAAAATATGAACCTCATGACCTCATTTTCCTTTTCGTGGAATATCTATTAATCGTTCACGAGGTATTCACCACGAAGACACGAAGGAAATGCAGAGTGCAGAGTGCAGAATGCAGAATGCAGAATGCAAAGTGGTAGGGCGGTCACGCCGAAACTGACGACGCCTATTTCCGTTTACGGGTTAAAGGATGATCATTTATCACTATTGTGTTTGTGGCACGTCTATATTCACCGACAACAATTTTGCCGTTTGACAATTTAAACTCGAGTTTTGTTTTGTCCTTTGATAAGGAGTAAGTTCCTTTTTCCACATCACGTCCTTCTCTCATAGTAAACGAATTTCCTGAAATTTTAAGTTCACCATGTCCATCTACCCACGTACCGTTCAACGTATCTCTGCCAAAGGTAATGGCATAAACCGCTATCACAATAATGGCAATTCCCGCAATAATGACTGGTTTTGGCAATGCCTTCGCTTTCTCAGAAATCAAAACGACTGCATTTTGCGATGCTGCCATGTTAATGTTCCACGACTTAACATTCAGTCCAAAACTGCGGGGTGACAAACGACGCAATACTATTCCGACAATCAATACGATGCAGGCACAAATGAATAAGTAAGCACCTGTCCCAACAGCATCTCGTAAAATCTCAAGTCCTTCCGGTTCTCGTAAAAAATCATTAAGTTTTTCCAGTTCGCTGATAGGGTTGAAAGGACCGAGAAGACCGTTCTGGTCAAGTAAACGGATGGGTAAAACAAAGGGGAGTGTTGTCCCAAAAATAAGAGTAATTACCGCGCAAGCAGTCTCGGCAATTTTATAGAAGATTGTTTTCTTTTTTGTCAAAGCAATCCACACAGGATAGATGAATAAAATTCCAAGCAAAAAACCGTATGAAGAGAATCCGTTCTGTGAAGTTGTTATTTCCTCTTCCAACAGCATCATATCTGGTATTACTACCCATGGCAGAAAAAATGAGAAAAAAGCAAGAAAAGCGGCAGCATAAATCGTTGCTTCACCAATCGTTATTTCATTGCCATTGAAACTGGTCAATGAACTCATCGCTTTAACAAAAGGTTGGAACTCTTCAGTATTATTGATGGCCGAACCGCATTGGATACAAATAACCTGCTCGGGATTCAGCGCAACCCCACACTGGCGGCAGAATTTCCGATGACCAACAGGTCTGGCACCGCATGACATGCACACCATTGTCCGTTCGGAAATGGAATTACCGCAATTCGTGCAATAAAATTCGTTCGGAACAGGCGGTGGTACTGGCACTGTGCCCGCAGGTCTTGGCGTGGGAACTGTGACCGTTTGTCCACATTGCCGACATGGTGCCGTGCGACCTGCCATAGTATCATTAACATTGTACGACTTACCGCATTGGTCACAATTAAAATGGATCATGGGTGCCTCCGCCAGCGCATAGAAAAAGGGAGCATGTTCATAATGCGTCCCCTCTGGAGGCTCTTCACGGCCCTATCCACAGACGCGAAACATTGCTCCCAAATGATTGGTTGCTAGATTCGCGCTTTTGTGGATATGTCTGCATAACAGAAAGCCGTCGTAAATTCGCAAGAAATTCACGATCCATTGTTTTGCTTGAAACAACGGTTTGTGAAGATTTCCAGAGGTTCAAGCAATGGGGATTTCATCCCCACAAGAAATACGTTAGCAGAATACAGTATTAGATCAATAGGGGGACATATTATTTTCTCACGGATTTTCGTTCAAAATCCGTGTTTCATCCGTGAAATCCGTGGCAAATAAAAAATCTTCGTGGTTCTTCGTGACCTTCGTGGTAAAAAAGGGAGCGCAGAGAGCAGAGAGCAGAACGCAGAGTGAGGGGGGAAGTGGCTAGTGGCTACACGGGGTACTCGTTCTACCCCCACGGGGTACTCGTAGTACCCCCGCTGGATACTTGTAGTACCCTCACAGGGTACTTGTAATACCCTCGCGGGGTACTTGTAGTACCCTCACGGGGTACTTGTAATACCCCCACGGGGTACTTGTTCTACCCCGGCGGGATACTCGTAGTACCCTCACGGGGTACTTGTAATACCCTCACGGGGTACTTGTAGTACCCCCACAGGGTATTCGTAGTACCCCACGGGATTAGTGTTTTACCGACGGTGCCGGTCATTCCGGCCAAAATGACAACAAATCTGACAAAAACCGGAAAAACCGAACAAATGAACAGAAAAAGGGTAAGCAGAGTGCAAAGTTCCATCCGAGCCGCGACGGTAACAGAGTGGTCATTCCCCTCGATTCGACAATTCTCGCGGCTCTGATGGATCGCATCACCTTATCGAAATCTCCGCACCGGGCGTTGGTCAACGGTGACCTCAAATTCGATTGGCTTGTTGTCGCGCAGGCAGGTGACTTTGACCGTGGTGCCGGGCGGTGTGAACAGGATCGCGTGGTTGAGCTGCACATAACCGCGAATTTCAAGGCCGTTCCAGTTCGTAATGACGTCATCGGCCAACATGCCCGCCTTTTCGGCGGCCCCGCCGGGAACGATACTCGTCACCCGGACGCCGATGGAACGATTTCCTTCGTCCCTGGAGTCGGTCACAGGCAGATCGGACATGTAGATACCAAGCTGACCATAAGTGACCCGTCCTTTTTCGCGGATTTCCTCATAGACACGTTTCGCCAGCGTGCTGGGAATGGCAAAGCAGATGCCGCGATATGTTTCGCCGAGGATCATCGTGTTGATGCCGATCACTTCGCCCTGCATGTTGATGAGCGGACCGCCGCTGTTGCCGGGGTTGACCGCCGCGTCGGTTTGCAGGTATTCCTGCGGCTGCATGCGAAAAGGCATCTCAAATTCCTGGGCATAACGCTCTTTCGCGCTGATGATCCCGCATGTCACCGTGTTCGCAAAACTGTACGGGCTGCCGATGGCAAGGACGGACTCGCCGACTTCGAGACTGTTGCTGTCTCCCCAGGTGATGGGCATGATTTCGGACAGGTTGATTTTCAGCACGGCCAAATCGGTGATGGGGTCGAACCCGACCAGCCGGACGTTATCCGTTTCGCGGCCATCGGAAAGAGAAACGCGATAATTGTGCGAATCCCGGATGACGTGATGGTTGGTCACAATGTAGCCGTCCTTGTCAACAATGATGCCGGAACCTTGCCCGACAGGGACGTTCCTGATCGTGGTTTCGTCACTCCGGACATTGCCGATGACCTTGACGCTGACCACGGAAGGAGCGGTGTTTTTAACAACCCAGGGAATGATCTGTTTGTTGTCGGGAATGGCCTTGAGAAATTCCGCCGCGATTTCCGCTTTGGCCCGCTCGCTGCCGCGTGTGAGCGAGTAGCTGATTTGTTGTGCAATGTTCGGAATCAAAAACAAAGCCAGCAGAAAGCAAAGCACGAACAAGAGAATCGAAAGGGGACTCGTGCGAATGACAATCGGTTCCTGTTGCGGACGCTGTTCGGCCTGCATTGGGGGGAAACTTCCGGCCGGCGGAACGTTCGTCGAATGAGACGCGAAATTTGCCGTCGGTTCGGATGTTCCGAGATATTCGTACACCAACTCGCGTGATGGCGGAGTTTCGGGATTGACGGAATCAGGATCGTTCTGAAAATTGGACATGTTGGATATGGATCGTAAAAAATGAGGGCGACAGGTTGGAATGCCATTGGCGGATTTTTCACCACGTCAACGGCGGGGCAAGTTCGGCTTGAATCGCGTACAGAAGTTCGGGCAGACCTTCGCCGCTGAGCGAGCAAATGAGGAAAGGCGTTTTGGCGAGTTGCTCTGCAAATTGCGCACGAACTTGTGCCGCTTCGGGAATATCGGCTTTCGTCATAACCACCAGTTCAGGCCGCTCGCCAAGCAACGGGTCGAACAGTTCGAGTTCCCGGCGGATGGTGCGGTAATTGTCCCAGGGTTGCGTTCCGTCGTCCGGCAGGGGTTCGACCAAATGGACGAGAATCCCCGCCCGTTGGATGTGCCGCAGGAAGTCGTGTCCGAGTCCGACGCCGCGATGCGCCCCTTCGATGAGGCCGGGAATATCGGCCATGACAAACGTGCGGTCGCCATAGCCCGCGACCAGGCCGAGGTTCGGGTATTTCGTCGTGAACGGATACGACGCGATTTCCGGGTGGGCTTTGGTCACGCAACTGAGCAACGTACTCTTTCCCGCGTTCGGCTTGCCGATCAGCCCGACGTCGGCGATCATTTTCAGTTCAAGCCGCACACGGCGCATTTCGCCCGGCTCGCCGGGAGTGGCCATTCGCGGGGCGCGGTTCGTCGCGCTTTTGAACCGCAAATTGCCCTTGCCGCCCGCGCCGCCTTGGGCCGCAATGATCGTATCGCCTTCATGAGCAAGGTCGCGCAGCACAAAATCGTGGGCTGCGTCATACACAATTGTCCCCGGTGGCACGAGCAGAAGACAATCGTCCGCAGACGCCCCGACACGTTGTGACCCCATGCCGTGCCGTCCGCGATCCGCTTTCCATGTTTTTCGTTGCGCAAGATGAATCAGGCTGGTCTGCGAGGCGTCGGCCTTGAGAATGACGCTGCCGCCGTGACCACCGTCCCCGCCGTCGGGCCCGCCGCGCGGCACGTACTTTTCCCGCCGGAAACTGACACAGCCATCACCGCCCTTGCCGCCTTCCAGGTCCAGCTCGATTTCATCAAGAAACATGGTTACCTGTTATTCGGGTCGTACCAAATATCATCTTCCGTGCCGGATTGCCCGTCCGGTCCACTTGACCAGAGGTCAAAATTGTCCATCCCTCTGCTTCCAGGAAATTGATAGTTGTAATTATTTTTCCAAGGATCCAGTGGTGGCGTATCCCATTTCACTTCTTTGTCGTACCCATCCACGGACAGGGCCAAAGCTTCGAGACCTTCCGCTGTACTGGGAAATGCACCAGCACGAAACTCGTAGCGTTCCAGCGATTGCGCAAGCTCACTCAATTGCACTTTCGTAAGATCAATTCTTGAGTTATTGCGTGCATTCCGCACAGCAACCATTCCGACCGCTGCCAGTGTCATGATGATAAAAAGCACGAGCATGACTTCCACGAGTGTAAAGCCTTCGCGGACGCTGTTGTTTCTTTTCCGGTTTTGCATGTTTTGATCTCCTGTTTTGCGTTGCGCCGTTTGTCTCAATCCTTTTCTCCTTTTCTCACAGAGGACGCAAAGTCCGCAGAGAATTGAATCTCTGCCATTGCGTTCGCTGCGCGAAAAATACTCAAAATCAGTAAAGTATCGACAACGGCTTTTTGATTATTGCAGATAATACCAAATCGTCAAGGTGACGGGTACCCCCAAAAGTATTGAACAACGTACGGAAAAAAAAGTATCGCAATTTTTCTGGCAAAGAAATATTTGCACAGGGATCACTCCCGGTGATGCTGGTTTGAATGTGAGGTTCATCTTGAAAAGACGCAACTTCAATCGTCCTGAAAGGATGCAGTATTGCTATCGTCCTGAAAGGACGAAATGTCCAATTTATCCGGGGGGGTTATGGAAATCTTGCCCCATTCGGGGCAATTTGGCTTCACGGCAGACTCATCAATGACAATAACTCAATTCAAGCCCGAAAACATCCTGAATCGTTGACATGATTTGAATGGTTAGTAACACAGATTGATCTGCTTGATCTGCGGCAATCTGTTCCATCTGTGTCATCCGTGTGTTTTGAGGCTTGGGTCAATATCCCGATCTTCCCTTGAAGTGGTTTTCTTAACCGTTATAATACTGTAACGAAAGTTTTGGCAAAGTATGAGTGACAAAGAGGATTGGCTATTTTTTGAGTGCAACGCAACAAACATGCTCCCGGCTCTCCGATGACAAGAAAACCAACACGTGACAACCTGCCGGACGGCTCGTGCCTTTGCGAATTTTGCGGGGCCAAGTGTTGCCGCTATTTCGCGCTGCCGATTGATACGCCCAAAGGCTGGCGCGAGTTTGATTTTATGCGATGGTATCTGCTGCATGACAAGGCGACTGTTTTTCTCGACGGGGACGATTGGTTCCTGCTCGTTCACGCGAAATGCAAAATGCTGCAAAACGACAACCTTTGCGGCATTTATGAAACCCGGCCGAGCATTTGCCGCAACTACAAGACCAACAAATGTGAATATGAAGACCGTTGGGTTTACGACAAGTATTTTGAAACGCCCGAACAGGTGGCCGAATATGCCGAAGCCCTCCTCGGCCCGAAACATGGGAAAAATATCCGCTCCCCCCGGGTGACGAAGATCGAAAAGGCAAAATAACACACCACGGCGAATATTCGAGTGTGTAGCTTGAACCGCCGTTATGGAGTCTTGCCGGAATAACTTGTGCATTTCAGTCAGAGCCGCGAGAGTCATCGAGCGGAATGGCCGCTCCGTTACCGTCGCGGCTTTGATGGATCGAACAACTTGTTTTGGCGTGAGTTTGGAAAATCGACCCCGTTGTCACACCGATGCATCCCGAAACCACCACTTCACCCACGGGTCGAAAGCCATGCGTGTCATTTTACTGGGAAATGCCGAACGCCAGGGGGTTCTTGAGGCCGTCGTGCGTTTGCGTCCGAAAATTGCGAAGTATTGCACAATTGTTGCGGAAGAATTTCGTTGCGAACAGGACCTGGAGCGGGTCGAGGCCGATCTGGCCATTGTGTTCGGCGGTGACGGGTCGATTTTGCGGGCGGCTGCCCAGATGCGGAACCGCCAACGTCCGGTCATCTCGGTCAACCTCGGCACACTCGGATTTCTGGCCACTTTTACGCCGGAAATGCTGATACCGACGTTGCGGGATTATGACGTGCTGTCGCTTCCCCGCGAAGAATACCTGATGCTCACCTGTCAGCTTTGGCGGGGGGAACAGTTGGTCGTTGAAAAAACGGCACTCAACGAAGTGGCCGTGCAGTCGGGGCCGCCGTACCGCGTTCTCGAAGTCGAACTGTCGGTCGATGACGAGCGAATCACAACGTATCGTTGCGACGGTTTGATTCTCAGTACGCCGATTGGCTCGACCGCCCGCATCCTTTCCGCCGGGGGGCCGATTCTGCGCAGCGATCTGGACGCCGTGGTCATTTCGCCAATCAGTGCCCATACGTTGAGTCATCGGCCGGTCGTCGATTCGGCCAACCGCATTTATCGGCTGTTGCTTCGCTCAGCCAATGCCCCGGTGATGCTCGATGGCCAAGCTGTCGCCACAACGGAGTCAGGTGACCGGATTGTGGTCCAACGCGCCCCGGAACGTTTCAAAATGATCAAACTGCCCGGTTTCAGTTATTACCGCACTCTCCGCGAAAAACTCGGCTGGGGCGGACGACTGGAATCCGTTGACAAAAACCGGGGGAAGGGGTGAGTTCAAAGTTTAAAGTGTTTTAAGTTCAAATTTCAAAACGCAAAGTGTTCCGCTTCCTTACCTTCACTTTATCTTCACTTTGCACTTCCCTAACCCCTTATCGCTCATCCCATGCCTGCAAACCTGACACAGCAGTACCATAAAGCGGAAGCCGAGTACCGCAAAGCCTCGACGCCTGAAGACGAACTGAAGTGGCTCCAGGTCATGCTGGCCGAGATGCCCAAGCACAAGGGCACCGACCACCTCCAGGCGACACTCAAGCAGAAAATCTCTCAGGCGAAGCAGGAAATCGAGCAATTCCGCAAAACAGGCGGCAAGAAAAGCGGCGGAAAGTCTTACAAAATTCCGCGACAAGGTGCCGGCACGGCGGTGATTATCGGTGGCCCCAACGCGGGGAAAAGCCAACTTTTGGCGACATTAACCCATGCCAACCCGACAGTTGCGCCGTATCCCTTTTCGACCACCGAGCCGCAACCGGGCATGATGGACTGGGAAGACGTTTTTGTGCAATTAATTGACACGCCGCCGATTACGCCTGACTTTTTTGAGCCGTACATGACCGGCTACATCCGGGCTGCCGATCTGGTACTGCTCATGGTCGATCTCGACAGTGACGACGGTATCGACCAGTTGCAGGAAGTACTCCAAAAGCTCAATTCCGGCAAAACCCGGCTCGGCACAGAGACTTACATCGATGAAGACGACATCGGCCTGACATTTACGCGAACTTTTCTGATCGGCAACAAGATCGACACGCCGGACGCAACGACGCGGCTTGATTTATTGCACGAATTTTGTCCCCTGCCGTTTGAGGAATATTGTATCAACGCGACCGACAATGATTCTCTAACGCCTTTTCGCAAAGTGATTTATGACGCAATGGGCGTCATTCGTATTTACACCAAGTTGCCGCAGAAAAAAGAAGCGGATTTCGACCGCCCGTTCACCATCAAGCGGGGTGGCACGTTGATTGAATTAGCAGAGTTAATTCATAATGATTATGTCAAAAATTTCCGTGGTGCCCGGGTCTGGGGCGAAGCAGTCCATGATGGCACGCCTGTCAAAGGCGACTATATTCTGCACGATAAAGATATTGTCGAGCTGAATTCCTGAACAATATTGAGTACACTTTTCTGGTTGTCATTTGTGCAGAATTTCACAGGCTTGTGCAAGGCTCTCACTACGTCAAAAAATCAAAATTTGACATTTTTTTCCTGACAATCCAATCGTCATAACTTGGGTAATATTCTTTTTTTAAGTTATTCAGGAAAAATGCTTGCATTTTGGCCTCGTTCTAAAAAAAATAGTAATAAATAAGAATTTTTCGAGTTGCCTTTTTTCAACATTGCCCAATCAGAGGCCATGTCGGGGAGCAGGCTTTGGACTTCTGGTTGCAATGGGAGTTCCGAAGCCTGAATCCTGAAGCCCGAGGATCGTCATCCCATGCCTTCCCCGCGAGTCACATTTTTTGAAGATATCCAGGTTGTTCCACAATACGAGCAATTGCGCAACGCATTGCTCCAGGAGCAATATGCGCTGCACCTGACCAAGCCGCTTGCCTTTTGGACATTGCCGACGGATCGTCGTCTCCCGCTCATCCTGATTAACCGGACGCTGGGCGAGTTGCTCCAAATCCCATTTGATGAACTGTGTCGCACGCCCAGCATCGGGGAAAAGAAAATCCAGTCGTTCATAACGCTGCTCACCCGGGCGGTCAACACGAATGTGGAAGACATCCCGGACTCCGCTCTGCCTTTGAAAGCCGACTCGTCATCAACGCTGTTTCTCGAAGAAAACGATTCATTTACCGACTCGACGTTCGTTTCAGAAATCCAATGGCAAAAGTGGCAGGCCGTCATTTTGGAGAAAGGGCTGGCCAACGAAAAACTGGGGCGACTCTGCCCGTCGCTCAGTGAATTGACCCGTGTGATTTGGAACAACACGCTTGGCGATTATTGCGACAAGACGCTGGTTGAAATGCGGGAAATTCGCACACACGGGGAAAAACGTGTTACGGCCATTTTGAAAATCTTTCACTGCGTCTGTGCCATCGTGAACAAGGTGGAAAATTCGAAACATCTGATCGCGCGACTTGTTCCCAAGGACATTGATCGCGTTGAAACCTGGTCGTTACAGGTTCTCAACAAACGCGGTACGCCCCACAAGGCGGACATTGAAGCCAATTATATCAGGCCGCTGTTGGAACAATTGAAAATCGACGCGACGGAACAGATTTGCCGGTTGGCCGAAAATCGCATCGGCCTCCAAGGGGAAGTGACCAGCATCCGGCAGGCTGCACGGGCACTTGGTCTGGCACGGGCACGCATTTATCAGTTGCTCAATGAAATCAACGATATTCTCATGGTTCGCTGGCCATACGGGCGACTGATCACGTCGCTGTTGCGCAACAAGTTCCTGTACGAAGCGAAGGAACGTCAGCACAACGACCCGGAATTTGCCCGGTTTCATGCCGCTGCGGAACTCTTCTTCCCCTGGGGACGACGCGAAGACGCCGATGACGATTACTTCTTCCAGTTTATGAACATGTCCGAGGAACTGGCCAACGGATATGAAGATGAGCCGTCCCGTTTGGAGGAGGAAACGCTGGTCGCTCCGAAAAAGACCGGGCGTGACGCCTGGGACGACGACGCAGACCGCGACGGAAAACTTTCTCTTCCGGCAAGGTAAGTTCTCAATTCAGAGCCACGTCAGGCATGGAGCGGTTTTTCCAATTCGACCGCTTGATGACTCTCGCGGCTCTGAATTCCTCTCGCAGTTCTGAATTCTTTTCGCGGCTCTGATTTCAGCGGTCACGAAACAAAAGTGGTGGCGCAATGCAGACTTTGTGGTAAAATGATTCATCATCAGGTTTTCACCAAAGTCGCGAAGAAAAATGCCAATTGAGAGTTGCTGTTTTCCGGAAACAGGAATCGGACATGACCGAACAATACAACTTGGAGACCCTTGACGAAAATGACATCGACGCCGTGTTGGATACGCGGATTCGTGAGCTGTTGAGTCGTTGCTTTCCCGACAGTCCGGAGAAATTTCAGTCTCACCGGATTTGGCATAATCTCTCACCGCAATATACGGTTCTTGCGCGTTCCCAAGACTGCGGTAACGGTTTCCCGGACAATGAAACGGCTTCCGTGATTGGCCATGTTGCCGTGGTGATTCGGACGATCACAACGACCTGGAACTGGCGCTACAATGTGGCCAGTATCCAGGGCGTTTCCGTGGCTGAAGAATTTCGCCGCATTGCACTGGCAACCCGAATGCTCGAACGCGCGCTCGACGAAGCAAAACGACGCGGCTATCTCTATGCGGTGCTTTTCTGCAAAGAGTCGCTTGTCCCATTTTACGAAAGGCAAGGCTGGCGATTGACCGACGATTCGGTCATCATGTGGAACGAGCAGGACTGCCCAATCACGATGCGATCCAACTGCCCCATGTACAAAGAACTGACCGGCCGGCCGTTCCCCGAAGGGCCGGTCGATATTCATAACCCAGAACAAGTCGGGATGAAAGAAACAAAAAAGTGAGCCTTGCTCTTCCGTTGAGGATACGATGTGAGGGCTTGTTCAAAAATCACGTACCGTAAAAGTCAAGGCACACGGATGATTCGGTGATCATCCCGTTTCAACCGTGTGCTCTGTGTACAAAAAACATCCGGATCGAATATTGATGAGCGAACCCTTAGGTGACGATAACATCGTATCTTGAAGATTGAATCGTTGTCTTTTGACTATCCATTTCATGACCACACGGAATGTCTGTCTTGGAATCCGGAATTTCCAATCCCCAGTTGTCCCACCCGTGATAATTTTTTCTTGCAAACAATTCGATTTTTTTCTGCGTGGGGAACATTTTTGTGATTCCATCCAGGACGGTGACAGGTTTTTCGCTATGTTCACCTCTTGGAATATGAATTAACTGCCGGATATTTCTCGCTCCGCGCGGCATGGGTATCCGCCCTTTCTTAAATACCAGGCACAACTCCGTTTGAGAGAGCGTATATCTTCCGGGATTATGTACCATTTTATCCCAAACAAATGCGATCGTTTTATACTCAAATCCCCAGGCTTGCCCTAATTCAACCGCATAGGACAACTGGGGGCCGGTTGTCCACATAAATAATAAACTGTCGTTCGCCGCTATCGTATTAACATCAAGTTCCTTTAATTCCCGCAATTTTAAGGTTGGATATTTGAAAGTCGCGGAACTGATAAAAATATTTTTTTCAAAACCAACATTTTCCGTCTTTATGCTGGACTTGTCGTATTGCATTTTACCGTTATAGTCCCAAGGCGGATCGGCATAAATGATGTCATAAGTTGTTGTTGGCAGTTTTGGATAGATCTCTTCAAGCGGGTTTAATTTTGTTCGCTTTTGAAATTCAACACGATAAATTGAATATCCTGAAATCGGTATTGTTTTCGTGTTAATATTCTTGCTCATTTTGAAATGATTCCATCACAAAAACGCCACCGAATCATCTGTCAATGATTGGTGGGCTGTGAAAGGGGAAATTTCCAGGATTAATTGGCAAAGTGGGCAAACGCCTTGTTCGCTTCGGCCATGCGGTGGACGTTTTCGCGGCGCGTGATGGCGGCTCCTTCTTTATTGTAAGCGTTGAGCAATTCGGTGGCGAGTTTTTGCGAAGTGGGTTGACCTTTTTTGTCACGAACGGCAATGAGGAGCCATCGAATGGCCAACGACAAGCGGCGGTTCGGCATCACCCGCATGGGAACCTGGTAGGAAGCACCACCGACCCGTTTTGACCGAACCTCAATGTCCGGCTTGATATTATCAACCGCTTGGGTGAAGACTTCAATCGGCGATTTGTCAGTGACTTTTTCAGCAATTTTGTTTAACGCTTCATAAAAGACGGCCTGCGCGACAGTCTTTTTGCCGTCGTGCATCAGGCAGTTGATAAATTTGCTTGCCAGGGTGGAATTGTAAACCGGATCACCCTTAAGCTGTTTTTGACTGGCAGTGATACGCCCCATAACTTATTTTCCTTGCAAAACTTAAATCGACTAAATGGATTGAGTTTTTTCGACAAACGGCCTACTTTTTCTTTTTGGCGGCCGCAGCACCTTTTTTTGTCCCGTATTTGCTACGTGCCTGACGACGTCCATCAACAGCCGTGGCGTCAAGTGTGCCGCGGAGGACATGGTAACGAACGCCCGGCAGGTCGCGGACACGACCTCCGCGAATGAGGACAATCGAGTGTTCCTGCAACGAGTGGCCTTCACCGGGAATATAGACGGTGACTTCTTTCCCATTGGAAAGACGAACACGTGTGATTTTTCGGAGTGCGGAGTTCGGTTTCTTCGGCGGCATGGTACGCACTTGGAGGCACACGCCCCGTTTATGCGGACACTTATCAAGAACAGGCGATTTGCTGTTCGATTTTTGTTGAACGCGATTTTTGCGAACCAATTGATTGATTGTCGGCATGAAAATTCTCGAAAATGATTTCTGTTTCCCTGGAACTGTATTCTATTTCGTGTAATTGCTTGAAATGATTATGCAAACCGTACCCAGCTTTGACGAGGCAGAGATGAATCAAGTCACTTGTTACCATAGATAAACATAGAGAAAGAATAAAATTATCGTAAAAACGGAGATTGTCAATCCCATCCGGCAAGAAAAAACTGCGCTTTTGTCTTGATAAAAATGAGTTTTGAGATTGTTCGATTTTTGACCAAAAAACAAGCGGCTCACACCGCAACACCGGACATTACCGCCTTTTCGCCTGTTTCTGTCAGCACTCGCAATGATCCGTCAGGATTCAGCCCGAGGCACAAACCGGTAATCTGTTCGTATTCACGAGAAATATTCACTATTTTTCCCACTTGGTACAAAGTTGCTTCAACGACTTTGATAAACTGGGGCAATTGCTCCGGAAAATATTTCAAAATTTCCATAATTTCCCGACACAACAGGAAAATCAACCGATCTTGATCGATTTCTTTACCAAAAACATCGCGCAGTGTCACAATTTTCTCGCGAATCTCTCCCGGTGCGTCTTTGGCCGAATTGTTTGAATTGACGCCGATACCAATCACAATGTGACGCATGTTCGGTGCTTCGATCAAAATCCCGATGACTTTTCGCTCGTTGACATAAACGTCGTTGGGCCAACGAATTTCGATGTTCGGCATGGCATTAATTTTGTTTTCTGAATCGATTTTCGATCCGGCCAGAACGTCCTCTCTTACAATCGCTCTCAATGCCTGCATGGCGGCAAAACCAATCCCAAGTGAAAGCAGAGCCGCAGTTTGCGGCTTCAGGCCATGTTGTTTTGCGTCCAAGAGCATCGAAAATGCCAGTGCGCCCAGACCGGTCCACCAAGTGTTTGCGTGGCGTCCGCGACCGGCGGTCTGTTCTTCTGAAGTGATGACAAAAGGTAGTGCTTCCGGCGTCATGCCTTGGAAAAAGAACTCTTGACTGTCCACAACAGGGGTATCAGTACTGGGATTGTCTGGCAGAGATTCTCGTGCAATGATTTTCTGTGACAGTTTTTTCAAGACGTTATTTGTCGAATCGCACGTGAGCAAAGGATAATAGCCACCTGCTATCCCCAGAGATTTGAGCCGGTCGTTCATCACCAAGACATCGCGTTCCATGAGATTTCGTGTGTCAGTCGTTTCCATGCTATTCCCAACAATGAAAAACAAAACGATTCTAACGAAAACCTTCCATATCACAAGGTTGGGAAACACTTCAATTTCGCCGCTATTGACGTCCCATCGTATGATTGCATTGTCGCATACGCCGTAATTCGCCAATCGCAGCAAGGCACGCATGTTCGATAACATTACGCCGCCGCCGTTTCTTGGTTGTTTCGACCGGGAAAAAAAGAAACCGTTTCAAAAGCGGAAATTTTCACCGACAGCCAAAAAAGTGTTCGACGCCGGACGCCCATTGTGGCGGTATTATCACGCACAACCTGGTTGTAACGTCAATGCCAGCCTCTACGATATCAGGGAGCATTTTCAGGGACGCAACGACAAAGGCAAAATGAACAACACGTCCGATGACGAAACGTACAATGAACTGATCGGCAACCTTCGTTCGGCATTGAAGGTGTTAGCAACAAAGATCGAGCCGAAAGTGTATGAATACGGTTTTTTGAAAAAATAGAATGTTGCGTCCTTTGTGTCCGGCAGGTGGCACCGACGACAAAGCCTCTGCGTTCTCAGCGACCTCTGCGTGAAACAAATGTTGTGTCCTTTGTGTCTTCGCGGCGAATTGTGATCGCACTGTGGAATTTGCACGATGCAAAAATATTATCCCAGGGCGACGTCCAATACCATCATCACTAAAAACCCCGCCATGACTCCCATGGTTCCGGCATGGGAATGCTTGCCCGCGTTTGCCTCGGGGATTAGCTCTTCAACGACCACGTAGATCATTGCGCCTGCGGCGAAAGACAAAAGCCAGGGCATCAGAGGGGCAACCCAAATCGCCAGAAGCACGGCCAGGAAACCAAAAACAGGTTCCACCACACCGGACATGGAACCCATGAAAAAGGCTTTGCCCGTTGAAGCCCCTTCCTGGCGCAGCGGGAGCGAAACTGCGGCACCTTCCGGAAAATTTTGAATCCCAATGCCCAGTGCCAATGCGATGGCCGGCCCGTATATCGCGGGTTCACCGCCGTTTTGAGCCGCCAAAGCGAACGCAAGTCCCACGGCCATACCTTCCGGTATGTTGTGCAAAGTGATGGCGGAAATGAGGAGCGTTGTTCGCTTGGATTTGGAAGGGAGACCTTCCCGGACGTTGGTCAAGGGATGGAGGTGTGGAATGATTTGATCCAGACCAAAAAGAAAGAAGACTCCGAGGATAAATCCTCCTGCGGCGGGTAACCACCCCGGCAGTCCCATGTCTTTCGCCGCTTCAATGGCAGGGAGCAATAAACTCCATACCGAGGCCGCCATCATCACCCCGGCCGCGAATCCGAGGCAAACTTGCTGCATTTTGCCCGGAGCGGCTTTTCGGAAAAGAAATACGGTCGCCGCCCCCAGACAGGTCATCAGCCAAATGAATCCCAGCCCGGCACTTGTGTAGAAAAACGCTTGCATCAACATTCCGTGGGGTATTTTATGATTTGGCTGGGCGCGGAAAATTTTGTGGACATCTCCTTGCCTTCATCGGGGGCACATAAGGTAACCAGGGGCGAGACGCACTCGCTGGCCCCCCCCCACACATAATCGATCTCCACCCAAGCGAAGCGGTCCGGGCAACACAAACAGGATCGTTTCACTCAAGAATAACGACCGCATTCTCCTTGCGTTTGGCCGGTTCAGGAGGGGGACCATCGGCATAGCCGAAGCAGGCACAACCGAAGATGCGGTTTTCCGGCGGGATGCCGAGTTGCGTCATGTACGCACGAAATCCCGGCTCGTCGTTGAGCACGTTCAGTTGGTTGATCCAGCAGGAACCGATTCCCAGTGCATGGGCGGCAAGAAACATGCTGCCGAGCAACAAAGCACAATCAAACGGTGCGTTTCGCGGTGAAAGCGTCGTGTCGCCGGAAACGATGATAAACGTCGGAGCGTGGTAGTTGATCGTGTAGCTTTCGCTACCGACAAACTCTTTGTACGGATTATCCGGCATTCGGGCGGTTGCCGCTTTGACTTCGCGATGGACTCCGGCGATCTTGTCATGTCCCCGCACGACGACAAGATGCCACGGCTGGCGTCCCATCGCACTGGGAGCATAAAGCCCGGCCTCAATGATTTGATGCAAAATCTCGTTGGAAAACTGCTCCGGCTTGTATTTGCGAATACTTCGCCGTGCCAGGAGCGTTTGAATCGTTTCGTTCATGGGTCACCTCGTTTCCTCTGCCATACATTGATCCATTATGCCCACACATTCATCATACGCGGTTGCAAGCCTTTTGGCAATGACCTGCACTTCAATGTTGATGCGGTGGTCACGGCGAGCTCGTCCGGCATTGATGCGCGTCGCAGGGCGACTCGGTTAACCTGCCTTTGCACTCTGCTCTTTGCGAACCGGTCACTAGCGTTCCCGGCTGCTGTTCTGCACTCCGAACTTTTCACTTTTCACCCAAATTGCCGTGACCATTGATCACGATTCGTCACTCCCCACTTCTCAACAGGTGGTTTTGTGCCAATTTCACGCAATATTTCGCCGGAATAATCCATCTGTGCGTTAAAATGCGTTGTTTTTCGGTCAAAAACACGCGATATATGTACAAAAAGCCGTGCGCAAAGTACCAATCACGGAGATTTTATTCACGATTGCAGAGTTTTCCGGTCGAATGTTCGACTCGAAAACACATTACTGTTGACTAAAAATTTCTTTTTTCGACTCAAAATTTCCAATTTTCGACTCTCAATCACGAAAACCCGACAAAAAATTTCTTTCATTCGAAATAAAACCAAGACTTTTTGCACACAAAACAAAGGTAAACGCAAAGTTCAAAACAGGGACAAAACCAATCACTCTGCACTTTGAACTTTGCTCTTTGCACTCTGCTCTACTCCTTCCTCTCCTGAATAGTAATCGGTCGATTTGTAACCCAGACGGTGTTTTTCGGCGATCTTCCGGTCCACTTCCCGGATGATCTCGCTCAACGGGGGAACCGTTTTCAAATACTCCCCATATTCACGGGCTGTCGGATACTTTTGGGCCATCTCATCCCGATGTTTTCTGAGCCAAAGCAGCGGGTCACCTTCGTCCGCCTGGTTTTCCAAATCCAGTTCGCTCAGGTCTTTCATAATTAATCCTCGAATTCAATAAGGTTTTGTTCAAACAAAAGTTGTTCCGGTGTGATGATCAGCGGCGGCTTGAGCTGAAAATCGGAAATCAGATTTCCTATCTGACGCAGTTTGATCGGATTGGCAATATGCTTTTGGTTCCATGTCAACAGATAGTCCATTTGGTGGATGGCAGCGAAAGCGATGTGGTATGCATCCGCGACTGCATTAGGTGGCACTGCCTTGACGGAAATGAATACCTGTGCCAACAGTTCCACCTGGTCGGAATGCGGCAAAACAGGGATTCCCCCGATGATTTCCGACCGCAACCGGGCAGCTTCCTGATCGCCAAGCCGGATTTCGTCGATGACCGTTTCCGAGACAAACAGTTCAAAACGATCCCGGTATTCCCACCACAGCCGGGTTTGTTCCTGGCGGAATTTTCGAGTCAACACTTCCGATGACCTCGCGGTCAGATAGCTGATCGTCGAAGATTCCAGATAAACTTTAGGGCGACACATTTTCGTTTCGACAAAATAACAAAAGGTTTCAAATCACGCTACACCAATTTTACGGTTGCCATGCGCATCGCAAAACGACGCGGCTAACTCCAACCGGGAATTCACCCCCACAGAAACCGATCACGGACGTTCCCGGCTGCTGTTTTGTGGGAGAACCTGGTCTTTCGCGAGTTCTAAATCGTGTAGGGTGCGCGTTGTTCCCGTTGCAGCATGGCGTCGGCTTCGCTGGAGTTGACAAAACGCTCCTTCTCCGCGTCCCATTGCAGTTTTACGCCGCCGAGACGTATTGAAATGTTCGTCAAATGGCACGCCGAAACCGACCGATGCTCAATGCGTGCCGGAGAGACCGGTTCTTCCCGGCTTCGGACGCAATCGAAAAAGTTCTTCATGTGGTCGTCGCCCGGCTTGACTTTCCACGCGTTCGCCGGCAACGGATTCTCCGGAAGTTGTTCGGCCGGTTTGCCATAGACCGCGCCGCGATTGACGAAAATCCGCCCCTTGTCCCCGATGAACATGATGCCGTTGCGGGTGTTTTCGTCCAGTTCCGGCGGATAATCTTTGCCCCAAAGCCACGCTTTCTCTTCCGCCGTCGTTTCCGGGTACGTATCGATGCCGCCAAACCGGAACTGGTCGCTTAACACAACATAGAAATACAGCGTGACGCCGTTGGCGTATTTCATTTCCGAGTAAAATCTGTCCGGGGTGTTGAAGCAGTCCGCTTTCCCGGCGTTCGGGAAAAGTCCACGGGCTTCCACGGACACCGGCCCTGTGTTTTCCACGTCCATTCCCCAATGGGCAATGTCGATGTGATGGTTTCCCCAATCGGTTGCCATCCCGCCGGTATATTCGTACCACCAGCGGAAAATCGAATGCGTCCGCTGCGGATAATAGGGACGTACCGGAGCTTGCCCCTGATACAAATCCCAATCCAAACTTTGCGGGACCGGCTGTTCCGTGAACGGGCCGCCGAGCATACTGCACCACGGCAAAGCGACAATGACCCGTTGAAGAGTGCCGAGGCGTCCGTTGCGGACAAGTTCAACCGCCGTTTGAAATTCCGGAGTGCTGCGTTGTTGTGTTCCCGTTTGGAAAACCCGTTGGGTCTCTTCAACCACGCGACAGAGTTTCTGTCCTTCGGCAATGGTCAGCGTTAATGGTTTTTCCCCATAAACGTCTTTTCCGGCCAGCATGGCGTCGATGTTGATTTTCGTGTGCCAATGGTCGGGCGTTGCCTGAATCACCACGTCCACATCTTTGTTTTCCAGAAGTTTGCGGTAATCCTGATACGCAGCCGGTTTGCCGTCAAAAATCTTTTGGACGTTTTCGGCGTGTGCGAAATCGGCGTCGGCTACGGCGACAACTTCACCGAACCGGGCGGCGGACCGGATGTCGCCGGTTCCCATTCCGCCGCAACCGACAAGGGCAATGCCGATGCGATCATTCGGGGATTGAGCCAAAACAGCCGCCCGGACCACAAGCGGGGCGGCAAGAAAGGTCTGAAGAAAATTTCGTCGTTTCATCGTATTTCCTGGGGTTAAGGGGGGTGCCTTTGAGGGGGGGATTGAGGGAAAGGATTTTAAAACAAATTTATTATACGTCTGCTGAACGGCAAATACAAGCCGGGTGGAACACCGCAGTGAAATGTCGGTGGCTTATGTTCATACCCCTGTTTCTGATTCCCTGTGACGGTTCTCTTTCCCGACAGCGATTCACAAAACTAAGGTCTGGCGGAGTACTACCGTTCCCGGTTTCGCACCTCAACAGGCAATGCCGGATATTGATTCCAATCCGGCAATGCAAACGTTGAAGAACGATCAAGTCCGAGATCGTTTTGGTATTCGCCAAACTGTTCCGTTTGATAACGCGTCTGCCCCTTGTTAAGCCAGAACATAAAATCCTTGCCGGCGGGTTGCCAATAAACATTATTATCCCTCGTCAAACCGTCCCGCCAGTCCGTGTCGATTCGGACGACGCTGTGTGTTGCGTTACAAAAAACATTATTGCGGACAACAAACCGGGTGGTTTTTGCCGAGTTATCATAGAACATCAAGTGCCGCCCGTTTTTGTCCGGTCGCTGGGCATGTCCCCAGCCGTAACCGGCATCAACGCAGAGATTGTGTTCAAACAAAATATCTTCCGTCATCGACTCCGGTCCGCGATTCCAGTATTCAAAAGAGTATTCGCTATTCCAAATCACGTTGCGGCGATAAGTCAATCGGCGTTGAGCATTTGTTCCGGTACCTTGATTTGTCAGGGCGGCATCGTAAATTTCCCAAAACCGACAGTCCTCAACGAGGCAGTCCGACGCGTCTGCCCAAAATTCGATTCCATTTCCAAACCGCACCCTGCGGCCATCCATGTTTTGATCCGCTCCGCCGATCCACGAAATATCGAGATTTCTGTAAATGATGTGATCCGCGTTCCATCCGCCGAATCCGTGCGACCCTCCATAACGAATGTCAAGTCCGTCGAAAATGACATAACGCCGCGAGGAATGATCGACAACATACCGATTCAGTGCCGCCTCGAGACTTTCGTAAAGTACCGCCGGATTGCGGTCTGAACGGTAGAAAACACGATTCGTTTCCAGATCGTACCAAAAATCATCTTGTTCTTTCAAATCGTCCCGCTTCCACCGTTTGAATGCCGCTTTGTTTCCGTTCAGGATGATGTTGCCCACGTCGGTGTCGATTCCGTTTGTTTCGACTGTTGCCGATAAGAGTTCTTTCGGAATAAAGACAAATTCAGCATCCTGCGGCAGCCTTCCGCCGAGCGACAACACGAATCGGGCATTGTCATGGTCTTCGGTACAACGAAACAAAATCTCCATTGTTTGGAACCCGGTTCCGATTTCACCGGGGCGACGGAGTACACGGCCGATTTTCCTCCACGGGGCTTCGGGTTCACAAAAAGCAATTGAAGCGAAGGTAAACGGCTTGCTCGATTTCGCCTCAAAACGGAACAGATAATGTTTGTCTCGTTCGACTTTGAAACCACCAACGGTGAAGAGTTCAATTTGTTGCGAACGCTCACTGGCAGAACGGCTGACGATTCGGTATTCTCTTTCATCTTCTTCTCGAATCTCCATCGAAACAACGGCACCCTCTTCCTGGTAGATATTCCAAGTGAGTTTTTCAAAACCACCGATGGTTGAAGCATGATGAACGGCGGCAAGTTTTGTTCCCCAAATGCCGTTTCCTTCGTCAATCCAATCGGTCGGTTTGTCGAGTGGTACGCTACCGCGAATTTGCGGCTTGTCTGGACCCTCGCCGTAAGCACCGTACAGAATGGGGCGTTCCGCTTCGCCGGATTTCGGTTTGAGTTGTTCCCGCCAGATTCCGCCTCGTTTGAACAATACACGGTCTCCCGGCGCAAGAACGGCGGTGTTGACAGCATCGAGTGAAGCCCATGCCTGTTGCGGCGAGGTTCCGGTGTGCATGTCGTTGCCTGACTCGGAGTCAACGTAATAATCTGTTGCCTGGAGCATCCCGGTCAAGCCGAGGCAAACGATGAAGCAAAGGAAGCGTGTCATGGTAAGGGGGTCCGTGTGTGAATTAAGGAGCCACACAATAATCACGTGAACATTTCCATCAGAGCCGCGAGAGTTATCGAGCGGAATGACCACTCCAGTACCGTCGCGGCTCTGATTGATCGAACAACTGATTTCTGCGCGAGTCCCAATTCAGTAGTTCCCAATCCAAGAAGAAATTGAAAAAATTGGTATAGACAAGCCCAAGGTTTTTCTGGTAAAAAGGTTGTGTCAATTACAAACAGCCATTTTCAGGAGGAAAACAATGGGCAAGTTACGGAGGAATGATAGCAAAAGTTTTCAGCATGTTCAAGATCGGTTCACCTGCGAGGTCGGAAAACTTTTCGATAAGGAACATCACGGTTGCGAATGCACATTATCGTCATGAAAACGAAATTTATCGCTGTCAGCCGAAAAGCGGCACGAGTCATTTTCACGCCGATGCCACGCGGAAGTTCAAAGTTCAGAGCGCAAAGTGGAAAAAGTCACTCTGAACTTTGCTCTTTGCACTCTGCACTTGCATGATGCTGGTGTGCGTGACGGAGAACGGCCGCCGCCAACAAACCCGCGGCGATTACATCAGTTTTCGTGACTTGCTCCTGAGACTTGACAAATCCCTTGAAATCGACCTCGCAAAACAAGACACGAAAAGGTAACGTAACCACCATGAAAATAATGAGTTAAATCAATCCAACTGCAATGTCCGATGAAACGAACTACTGAAAATCAGGAAAGTTCCATCGGAGCCGCGAGAGTTATCGAGCGGAATAACCGCTCAGTTGCCGACACGGCTCTGATGAAACGGACAACTTATGATTGCACGATTCCTTAATGCAATTTCATGCCAGGTTTGGCACCGTCGTCGGGGGAAATGAGGAAGATGTCGCTGCCGCCAAGTCCTGTGGCTACGACCATGCCTTCGCTGAGGCCGAATTTCATTTGACGCGGGGCAAGGTTCGCCACGCAGACGACCAGCCGCCCGATGAGGTCTTCCGGCTTGTAGGCCGATTTGATGCCCGCAAACACGTTGCGCCGTTCGCCACCGCCGAGACTGAGTGTCAGTTGCAGCAACTTGCGGGCTTCCGGCACTTCCTTCGCGTCGATAACCCGTGCGATGCGCAAATCCACTTTGACGAAATCGTCGATTGAAATTTTCTCCTCCACAAGCGGTTCGGCGGTGAGCGTTTCCGCAGAATCACTCCAGGTTTTCGTGGCATCCGCAACGGCATCCGGCACGGCGGCGTCAATTTCTTTGGAGTCTTCAATCATGGCTTCAATTCCTTTCCGGGGAACACGGGTCATCAGATGGGTAAACTGCGCCACCGGTGTTCCGGTCAGCGGCGTTTTGGAATCGTCCCAATGCTTGATCGGGGTGTTGAGCAGTTCTTCGGTCTGCCGCGCGAGAGTCGGCAACACCGGCGCGAGGTAAATCACCAACTGCCGGAACAGGTTCAGCCCGATCGTACAAATATCCTGCAACTGCGATTGTTTCGTCGGATCATTTTTCAGTATCCAGGGAGCGTAATCATCGATGAACTTGTTGGCACGGTCGGCACATTCCATAACCAGCCGCATGGCCCGGGCAAGATCAATTTGCTCGTAGGCTTCCGCGATTTCGTCGCCCGATTCTGCCGCCTTTGGGAACAAGCCGCCATCATCAGGGTATGTTTTCGACAAACCGCACTCATGCACGAACTTGGCCGTCCGGCTGGCCAGGTTGACCACCTTGCCGACGAGATCGGCGTTGACCTTGTTCTCAAATTCGTCGAGATTCAGGTCGATGTCCTCGTTCCGGTTGGTCAGCTTCGAAGCGTAATAATAGCGCAAATACGACGGGCTTAAATGTTTGTAGTAATTCGACGCCAGCACGAAGGTGCCGTTTCGCTTCGACATTTTCTCGCCGTTGACCGTCAAAAAGCCATGCACATGCACCTTCGTCGGCAGGCTAAAGCCGCCGAGTTTGAGCATCGTTGGCCAAAACAGCGTGTGAAAATAGGCAATATCCTTGCCGATGAAATGATAGACCTCGGTGTTCGGATCATGCCACCAGGAATCGAAATCTTCGCCGGTTTTCCTGCACCAGTCGAGCGTCGAACCGATGTAACCGATGGGGGCGTCGAACCAGACGTACCAGTAATTGCCCGGCGAATCCGGGATTTCAAACCCGAAATACGGGGCCGGACGGCTCACGTCCCACGGCCGGAGCGGCTCATTGAGGAACTGCCCGGCGAGATAATTGCTGACTTCCGGTTGCAAAGCACCGCTTTTCGCGGTCCATTCGTCCAGAAATTTGTGTTCTTTTTCCACGTCCACGAACAGGTGCAACGATTTTTTCATCACCGGTGTGGTTCCAGACACCGAGCTGACCGGGTTGATCAAATCGGTCGGCGAATAGGTCGCACCGCACTTCTCGCAGTTGTCGCCGTATTGATTTTCAGCCTTGCATTTGGGACAGGTTCCGCGCACAAAGCGGTCTGCCAGAAAGGTTTGCGCTGTTTCGTCGTAAAGCTGTTCGATTTCACGTTCTTCAATAATGCCTGATTTTCGAACACCATTCCAAATAATCGTGCAAATCTCGCGATTCTCTTCAGAATTTGTGCTACTGTAATTGTCGAACGCAATTTCCATTGCCGCAAAGTCTTGTTCGTGCGAACATTGCATCGCATTAATGATTTCCGTTTCCGGCTTGCCTTCTTTTTGGGCACGAAGCATGATGGCCGTCCCATGCGTGTCGTCGGCGCAGAAATACCGGCAATCATGGCCGCGAAGTTTTTGAAAACGCACCCAAATATCCGTTTGCAAATACTCGACCAAGTGGCCGATATGAATGTGGCCGTTTGCATAAGGCAGGGCACTTGTCACAAGAATTTTGCGTTTTTTCATGGAAATTCGTTCCAGATTCTGATTGGTTGGAATTGCTTTATTTTCACTCCGGCTCTTATCATTGTAGTTGAGAGCGAAATTCGGGCAAGTCGGCTTTGCCAGGAACGACGCAGTGGAACCGGTTGCTTACGTTCCCGGCAGCCATTCACAAAAATCAGTTTGGCAAGGTGGCAGGAAGTATCCTGAACGATTACAATACTTCCAAAGGAACAATTACAACGATTACAATACTTCCAAAGGAGGTCAAAATGACACAGAATAGCAAGCCTCTTTGCCTGACCATCGGCGGGTATGGGCTGATCCTGATTGCGGTGGGAGTCGTCGTGCTCGACTATGTGTTCCCCGGTTTGGTCCGGCATTTACTTCCGACGAGTGCTTCTCACAATGGCAAGCAAGTAGTTACGACGTCAAACTTGCATTATGTTGTGCACTTGACGAGAACGTTTCCAATGGTCTGCCTGATGGCCGGATTGACCATGTTGCTTATTGCAAGAAGAATTTCAAATCAAAATCACAAGGATCAAAAATGATTAACAAGTTTTCACTTTGTTGCATCTTTGCCATCTGTATTTTGGCCATACAGGGATGCCAACGTCAATCGATGCCTCTTGATCCCAGCGGAGTCACACTCATGGGAATTGAAAAAGACGGCACATTTTCTTTGGTTTTTGAGTTTCATGAAAAACTCAAGCAACCGCCGGTTGTACTTCTCAAACGCCAACCCAAAATACCAGGTGAGATACAGCGTTTCGATCTCTCTCTTTATCGAAAAGTTGACGATATGAAAGAAGAAAGCGAGATAATATTCTGCCAACCTAAAAACATTGCTGAAAACAAGGACGAAGATGGCACCATTTTCGTTGTATCTATTCCATTCTCCCACACCGATGAATGCCCATTTGAACTATTCGTCAATGGGGCAAATAGTATGGTTATAGGCAAATTGCATGTTGCAAATTACATACTATCTGAGCAGCCAGACGACACTCCCGACGGAGAAACGTCGCCATGAACACCCTCTTTGACGGACACACGGGCGACCGCGAAAACGACGACTCGATCACCTCACCGCCGGAATCGCGGCGGCATTATGAGTCGGAGGAACTGATCCCTGAAATCACGCTCAGTATGGTCGGCGGTGTCGGTTCGATGCTGACGCAACGGTTGATTAATCATTTCGGCGATGTTGAATCGATCCTTGCCGCAAGCGAGTCGCAGTTGCAGGCCGTCGAGGGCATCGGGTCGAAAATCGCGAAAAGCATTTCGCTGGCCCGGTCGTTGTGCAATCCCGAAGCACTCATTGCCCAGTGCCGCGAAAACGGCATTTCGCTCATCGCGAAGAAAGACGCGCGTTATCCGGAGTTGTTGCGGAAGATTCACGATCCGCCGGTGTTTCTGTTCGTGCAGGGTGAGTTCAAGCCCGCCGACGATCTTGCCATTGCCATCGTCGGTACGCGGCACACAACGCATTACGGCCGTACGCAAGCGGAACGTCTGGCCGCCGAGCTTTCGCAAAGCGGTTTTACGATTGTCAGCGGCCTGGCACGCGGTATTGACGGTGCGGCGCATCGCGGGGCACTCGCGGCCAACGGTCGCACCATCGCCGTGTTGGGGAGCGGCCTGCTCAATCTTTTTCCCGCCGAACATCGCCAACTGGCCGACGAGGTCACCGAACACGGTGCCCTCATCAGTGAATACGTTCCTGACCAGCGTCCGGATAAAGGCACGTTCCCGCAGCGCAACCGCATTGTCAGCGGCCTGTCGCTTGGCGTGTTGATCGTCGAAGCCCCGCGCAAAAGCGGTGCCCTCATCACCGCGTCGCAGGCCGGCGAACAGGGCCGCGAAGTGTTCGCCGTGCCAGGCCCGGTTGATCACGAATCGTCACGCGGTTGTCACCGTCTGATTCGTGACGGTGCGATTTTGGTCGAGTCGGCGGATGATATTCTCGAACACCTCGGCCCGCTCATCAAACCGGCACAACATCCGAAGCTTGACACAGGCACTATCCGGCATCCCGCCGAACTGCAACTCAACGAACCCGAAACAACCGTGTTGCAACTGGTCGGAGTTTCCCCGACGCCGATTGACACGATCATCGTCCATTCGGGTTTGCTTCCGCACCAAGTACTCGCAACGCTCGGCGTTCTCGAAATGCGCCGCCTCATCCGCCGCGGCGAAGCCAATACGGTGGTCAGGATGTAAAAAGCCGGGCAGTTGTTATGGCGTGACAATCACAAGGTAACCCGCCAAACTCCGGACGATTCCCATCCCCCCCCCCACCGAATCAAAAACCCGCAGAAAAAAACACCAGTTTTTCATATTTTACCTCCACAAAAAATCTTTCTTTTTTTGTGAAAACAGTTCAGAGAGGCTTGCAAGACGGAAACTCTGCCATAATACTATATTTATTCAGGTTGAGGTGTTATTGTGGATACCTTGAGAATTTGTTTCAGAATCACCTTTTTTGAAAGGGTTTGTTATGAAAAAATCAGAAAATGTTAAAATGGGGGGGAGGGGGGCAATGTAAGAGCTTTTACCCTTGTTGAACTTCTTGTCGTCATTGCGATCATCGGCATTTTGATCACACTTCTGTTGCCCGCCCTTCAGGCGGCCCGCGAAGCGGCGCGACGCATGCAATGTGTCAATCACATGAAGCAAATCGGCCTCGCCGTGCATACTTTTGGCGACGCCCAGCGAGGTGTTCCACCGGCAACGCTTGGTGCCTACTCGCGTCTTACGTTCTGGTTTGTTATTCTGCCGTACATGGAGCAAACCGCATCCTACAATCAAGTGGCCGGGCTCAATAACAGTTTGGGAATCAACGCGGAAGGTTCTCGTGACAACCCGACAGCCAACTGTAACGGTGAACTGCCCGGTGCCACGCAGGATGAAAAACTTGAGTTCCTCCGCTCCCTGGCAAGAATTCCGATATATTACTGCCCCACACGCAGAAACGCATCCGGGACTTTAACCAACGCTGCGCAACCCCAGGACTTGGGCGGCACTCCCAATCATTGTGAACAGCCAAACCGGTTTGAAAGATGGTTTGCCCAAAGGTGACTATCGTGTTAGTATTCGCGGAGCCGATGAGATCACGAAGAGAGAAGGACCGGGAGGTTCACAAATCGAACAGCGTAAAGCGTTGATTCATGGCAAATATCAAAGCCCCGACAGTTCAGGCTTGACCTTGACTGTCGATGGAAAGACGAAAAAGTTCGATATCAAAGTCGATCGCGCAATGTAAGGGCTTGTCGGGGTACGCCCCCTTGTTCAAACGGGACGCCCCAGGGTGTAGGCCTGCCAGAGGAAATCGTAAAGCGGCTTCAGTTGCACGAAGCCGTCGGTGAGGACATCGACCAGTTTGCGCGAGAAGAGCGTTTTGTCCGGCGTTTTGCGGCAGATGATCGCAAATGACTTGCACCGGTACCACGGCGCGATCTCGTCTCCATGCGGGCAGGGCGTCGGACGTTTGTAGTCTTCCGTGACCAGCTTGAATGTCCGGCTGCGTTTGAGAAACGGAACCGTGGCCAGAAATTTCTGCGGATCGGCGTCAATCATGCCGCGAAACTGCTCCATTGTCGCGCGCGAGGCCAGGTAAAATCCCATGCCGTAGGAATATTCCGCCGCCTGGATTTCAAAAAAATAGACGGGGATTTCAGCCCAGTTCTCCGCAGGTCGTTTGTACGCGAACCACAGGCAAGTCTTGTACGGCAACTTGTCGCGGGAAAACCGCGTGTCACGATAAATCCGCGAAACCGTGCCGACCGGATTGGTCGAAACCTTCGGGTCAAGCTCCTCCATGACCGGGTTGATCGCCAAAACAAGCTGTTTCATCGGCGTGTAAAGATGCTCCGTATAAACCGCCTTGTTTTCGGCAAACCACTCGCGATTGTTGTTGGCCGCCAAATCGCGCAAAAAATCCAACCCCATCTGCGTGAAACCCTGAAATGTTGTTGTCATGAGATGTCATCCATTCAGGTATTTGACCAACAAGAAATAACATTTTGGGGAAAACATCAGAGTGCCGCAATCATAAACGGAACCGCAATCGTAGTATTGCGGAAGATAAATACGCAATACTACGATTGCGGCTCTGATCAAGTTGCATCAACAGGTTCCAGTATTTTCTCAATTCGAGTGAATCTCGACTTCGACGCAACTGCCGAGGCTGTTGTGAACCGGACAGGCTTTGACGGATGCGATGTACTTTTTGCGGTTGCCGGCATCGACGCTTTCGGGAAACTCGAAGCGGAGGATGATTTTCGCAACACGGCGCGGATTTGCCCCCTTTTCCTTATCGATGGTG
>WRMR01000004.1 GCA_009776995.1 Planctomycetaceae bacterium
TTGGAAATTTTGAGTCGAAAAAAGAAATTTTTAGTCAACAGTAATGTGTTTTCGAGTCGAACATTCGACCGGAAAACTCTGCAATCGTGAATAAAATCTCCGTGATTGCTACTTTGCGCACGGCTTTTTGTACACATATCGCGTGTTTTTGACCGAAAAACGACGTATTTTAACGCACAGACGGATTATTCCGGCGAAATATTGCGCGGAAGCGGCACAAAACCACCTGTTGAGAAGTGGGGAGTTAGGTCATGCGTCTTTGGCACCGGCATTTTTGATATAATGAGCCAAGGATGAAGTGACAGAAGAGTACCTTTTTGTCTTGGAAACAAAATTTTTTGATTGATATATTGATATTAAAGTCAAATGCACAATAGCAAATACCTTCTCTATATTGATATTCTTGGTTTTTCCAATTTGGTAAAGGAGGATTCCCCAAAAATCGAAAGACTTTTTACAATTATTGACAATCTTAACATGCATAAGCATTTTGATTTTCAAACAATCGTTTTTTCGGATACAATTCTTTGTTTTAATTCAGGCGTCCCCACTACACACGATGAATATCTCGTAATGTATGCTTGCGAGTTTGTACAAAATTTATTGTACCGAAGTGCTGATTTAGGAATTCAGTTTAGAGCAATATTAACATATGGAGAATTTTTCTATGAGAAATTATCCCATATAGAAAAATATTATGGCAAAGCATTGGTAGAAGCACATGACAAAGAAAAAGAAATCAATGGCATAGGGCTTTTCATCCACAAAGACATTTTGAAATATAATACAAATTTTGAAACCGTTTGTTTTGATAAAGATTTACATTTTGTCTACTTGATGCAATGTATGGAAAGCCTCCTTCCTTATGCTCATGAAATTCCATTACGGAATTCTGTAGTTCAAGATGTAATAGACCCTTCACACATCAAACTGGAAGTTAGAGTATTGGAAACAGTTAAGAAAAATATCGACGACACGCAACTGGATTCCAAAATCAGAGGAAAATATTCGCTGACATATCTTCTGTATCAACAACGATATGGTGAACTCATTGATGTATTGGAAAAAAACCATTTTGAATGTAATATTATTTCTCCTGATGTGGATTGGGAGAGTTTTTAGCAAGGTAAAATCGCGGGAGAATTTAATGACAGCGTCCGATCCCGTCATTGCGCTACGCTCCATTCCAACTTTGATTACAACTCCTAACTCAACATAACCAATCATGACAGAAATAATCCAGGAAAAAGCGTTACGTGAATTGATTGACAGTCTCATTCGTGACGGCAAAACGGTGGCGGGGCCTGTTGCAGGGTCTGGCGGCACGACAAATCATCGGTACTTTTACCGCAAGGTCGAAAGCGTCGATGAGTTGCTGCTGAGTCCGCCCGCCATGCCGATGAACTCGATCAAGGAATTTGTCTTTCCGCGCCGCGAGGTGCTTTACACGTTCAAGTACAGCGGCAAAGAGATCGAATTGACCGACGCGCCGGAGTTCAGCGACGAGCAGTTTTTGTTCGGCGTCAGGCCGTGCGACGCGGCGGCCAACGCGGTGCTCGACCCGCTCTTTGCGTGGGATTTTGACGACAGGTTTTTTCAATCGCGGCGGAACAAGACGACCGTCGTGACGTTTGCGTGCAAGAACGTCGATGCGCATTGCTTTTGCACATCGCTCGGCTTCGGCCCGGAAGATAGCACCGGTGCTGATGCCATGCTACTCGACCTCGGTGACGACGAATACGAAGTGCGGACGTTCACCGAAAAGGGCAAAGCCCTCTTCGCGGGCAAAACACAGCCGTCCGAAAAAACCGGCCACGCCGCAAGTGTGCCGGAAAAGAAATTCGACATTGATGCGGTGGTCGAGTATTTGCAGAATCACTTCGATGATCCCATCTGGTCGGAAACGTCGCTACGATGTGTCGGCTGCGGAGCCTGCACTTACGTTTGCCCGACCTGCCACTGTTTCGACATCATCGAGGAAGGCAACGCCACAGCCGGGGCAAGGGTCAAAACCTGGGACACCTGCCAGTTCGCGTTGTTTACGCACCACGCTTCGGGGCACAACCCGCGAACGCACCAGTCGCAACGACAGCGCAACCGCATTCAGCACAAATTCCGCATTTACAAGGACAAATTCGGCCTGGTCCTCTGCACCGGTTGCGGCAACTGCACCCGCGAATGCAGCGTCTCGCTCGGCGTCCAGCCCGTGTTACAGTATATCGCGGAAAAGGCGTTGGCCGCGACGAAGTAAGCCAAAGCAAGCCAGAGACAAGTTCGCCGCGTCACACAGTGATTCGCTTGTGCAATCTTACGATTGCGGCTCTGATTTGACACGTTACGTCGGAAAGACATCGAGGTCGAGCGGTTCGAACAGTCCGGCACGATAGCGTTCGACGGCAATGGCACCCATGACGGCGTTATCCGTACAGAGGTTCAGCGGCGCGATATGCAGTTGAAAACCGTGTTCTTCGGCGGCTTGTGCCATTTTTTCGCGAAATCTCGCGTTGGCCGCCACCCCGCCACCGATGCACAGCGTTGACATGCCGGTTTTTCGCAGTGCCTGAACCGTCTTGCCAATCAAAACATCGACCGCCGCCTCCTGAAACGACGCGGCCAGATCGGCGATTTCCTGTTGCGACAATTGAATTTGCGAAAAATCCGTCCGACCCGGCCCTGCGATTCTGTATCGCACCGCCGTTTTCAGTCCGCTGAAACTGAAATCCAGCCGTTGTGGATCGTCGAGCATCGCCCGGGGAAACCGATGGGCTTTCGGGTTTCCGACAATTGCCGCCCGTTGAATCGACGGACCGCCCGGATACGGTAAACCCAGCATTGACGCGACTTTATCGAAAGCCTCTCCCGCCGCGTCATCAATCGTCGAGCCGAGCGGCTCAAAATCAATCGGTCCGGCACAGCGGTACAGACTCGTGTGTCCGCCACTGACAATCAGGCCGATGCAGGGAAAAATATCGCAACAATCATCGTTTTGCGCCGCAGCTTGTTGTGCCAGGGCAACGCGGCACGCATAAATATGTCCCTGCAAGTGATTGACGGCAATGAGTGGCTTGTCCATCGCAAGGCAGATCGCTTTGGCCGTTGCCAAACCGACCAGCAACGCCCCGGCCAGTCCCGGACGATTGGCCACAGAAACAGCGTCCAGATCATCCAGCGAAATCCTGGCTTGACAAAGAGTTGCTTCAATCACCGGCAAAATCTGCTCCAGATGTGCCCGGGATGCAATTTCCGGCACGACACCGCCAAATTGCCGATGGAAATCGTCCTGTGAAGCGACCATTGCACCCAAGACTTCAAGCTGGTCGGTGACAACCGCCGCCGCTGTTTCGTCGCAAGTGGTTTCCAGTGTTAAAATACGAATCACAAATCAAAGTCTTTTGAACGCGGATTGAATCAAAGCAAATTCTCACGTAACACAACAGCATAACAGGGATGACAGAGAAATCAACATGATATCCACGGTTCTCCCGCATTGGCGGAAGTGATGTGCTTGCTTGACAAGACGGGAAAATCGAATATATTGGCGATTCGATGATAATTTCGTTGATTGCTGAATCAAGAAAAGATTGATTGGGCTTTCATGGTATCATACCAAGTCTGTAATCATGGGGCGGTAGCTCAGTTGGGAGAGCGCAGCGTTCGCAATGCTGAGGCCGGGAGTTCGACCCTCCTCCGCTCCATTTTATATAATTCTTGAAAAAATAGAGGTTTACAGCAATTTTTTCGTGGTTTTTGCATGGTTCCCTTTCGATTAGTTGGTAATTACCAAGTAATGAAAGGTCACTGCCTTTTCAACCCACGGCACGTTGTCGGACACATCACAATCTGGTATGATGTGTCACATGAAAAGTGAAGAATTCAACATCGACAGCAAAAAGAGTCACTCAAACCGGGCAATTCTTATCAACCCGGCAGAGGTCGCACTGAAATCCGATGACACTTACGACCGTTTTGCATCCCTGTTGAGTTCCTTGTTGATTTTTGCGTCGATTTCAACGGCTATTTTGCTCGGATTGTGGCTTTCAACCGGATTGGCGAAGAAAAAAACGTCCGTAGCCGTGCAACTGGAACAATTCGGAGACTTGGGCGAAGACCGGCGACTTGACCCGGATGTCGTGACGCCGGGCGAGGAAATCGAGTTTGATGAGCCGACCTTTGCCGACGCCATTGAGCAAGTGGCCGATACGATTGCCGCGCAAACATCGCTGTTTACCAATCCGGCTCAGCGTTCGGATTCGGTGCTGACGGTCGGCGAGACACGTGGTGACGGTTCCGCACCAGGCCAGGGACCGGGACGCTTGGGCCAGCGACGGCACTGGGAAGTGCAGTTTCATGATCAACGGTCATTGCAAGCATACGCGCAACAGCTCGACTATTTCCAGATTGAGCCGGCCATTTTACAGCCCGGCGGGAACGTGATGTACTTTTCGCGGCTCGCCGATCCGGTGCCGGGTATCCGCCAGGAACTGGCCGCCCATGAACAACGGTATTATCTGACTTGGTTGCGGCCCGAAATGCAAACGGCAGATCGGGAATTGATTGCCAAAGCGGGCATTACGGTCGGTGAAAGGCAGATTATCATGAAATTCCTGCCGCCCGAGCTGGAACAGCATTTAGCCCAACTGGAACGTGACGCGGCGGGCAATCGGTTACCGCAACTCCGTGCCACTTACTTCGCTGTCCGTCAGACCAACCGCGATTACGAGTTCTACGTCAGCCGACAAACGTTTTGAAGAGTTGGGAGTAGAGCCGCCGATCTTAGGACTCGCGCAGAGACAAGTTGTTCGATCCATCAGAGCCGCGACGGTAATGGAGCGGTCATTCCGCTCGATCACTTTCGCAGATCTGATTGAAATGTTCACGTTATTATTGCGCAGATCCTTAAATTGGTGAACAGCAGCCGGGAACGTAAGTGACCGCTTCTACTGAGTTGCTTGCTCCTCAGATAACCCGTCGCTTACGCTCCGGGCTACTGTTGGGAATCCACAATGAGGTTTGGTGGGGCAGCAGTCTTTCCGCTTGACTCGACTTGACCCTCTGGAATGTGGTATAATTGTTGGCATGACCAAATTGCCGTTTATTGTGGTTTGCACATCGTGCGAGTCAATTCTCGAAGTTCGGAATCCCGGGCTGGTCGGACAAATCGTTGCTTGCCCCAAATGCAGGAGCATGGTGCTGATCGAACCGACAAGTCAGACGCGGCCACTGCCTGTGCAACCATCGCAACCGATACAGGTTTCGCAAGCTGCTGATGCCTCATTGCCGGATGAATGGCCGATTTCCGAACCCTCTGCGCCAATTCCTGTCGGGTTGGCAACAGAGGATACGCCGCTGACCGTTGACACAACGGACTCTAGGGATGATGCCAACGTCGGCGGGCAATTCGGCCCTGTGGCGGCGGAATTGCAGGCGGAATTTTTGAACGACGTTGTTTTCGATCCCTGGCAAAAACGCCGGTTGGTGATCGTTGCCGTTGGGACGATTTGCCTGCTGACAACGTTTGCCGTGTTTCTTTGTCTCTGGGTGCTGCCGAATCATGCACCAACACCGGAACTGAAACCCGGCCATGCTGTCAACCGGAACGAACCGCCCCCGGTTCCCGATGGAGTCGGGGTGTCTCACATCGGCGGGCAACCGGATCAGCCCGATGGCACACATGACGCCACTCCATTGCCCAACGACAGCGATCACCAGAATAACGCAACGCCGTTGCCGTCGGCGGACGAGATCAAGGTTGAAGGCCAATCCGACCCGGACGAGAGTTTGCCGGACACATCGGACGCTCAAAGTTCGGGTGATCAAGGTGACATGGATGAGTTTGTGATGGAGTCAATCTCAACCGGCCCGCCGCGTCCCATTCCCGGTCAACCCGGTGCGGCTGTTCGCGTGACGGCTCCTCCGGTTGAGTCTTCCAATGACCCGTTTGACGATATTGATGACAGTATAGTCATTCCTGACGCCCCTGTGACTGAAGAATCGGGAAACGATGGGAGCAAAACCAACGGTGATCCCAGTGAAACGATGGACGATCCCGAATACGATCCGGGCGGTTTCGCAGACATGTTTGACGATGACACGCTGCCAGCAATCGGCGCAAACGAACAGGAAATCACGGAACCAGGCGATGATTCTGGAATCACGACGCCCGATATCAATGTCAGCCCCGACGTCATGGAACCGGAAGATAGGGAACCTGAGACCATCAAACCCGATGAAATCGACATCGACGAACGTTTGACACCGGCGGTCGCGTCCATTCAATTTGAAAAAGCGGCGATTGTTGACGTGGTACGTGCCTTATCGGATATGTCGGGCGTTCCGATGCAGTTAGATGTCGACGAAGTGCGGGCCAGGGGCATCAGCGTCGAAACACCGATGACCTTGCAGGTGCAGGAAACGACCATCGCGGGAATCATCGACGCCGTGCTGGAAAAAACCAGACTGACGCGGCACGACGACAATGGTTGTCTCGTGTTCGGCTACTCCGACGAACAGATAACCACACTTCGCACCGCACGTTATGACATGTCGCGACTCGCTACGCTTGCGCAATCCCCGATTTCGGCGGAACAAGCGGCGTCATGGCTCACGGAACTGCTCATCAACCCATCGCACAATCCGAAAGCCGTCAACGCCGCCGTCGCCGTTGATGGCAACGAAATCGTCGTGGTCGGCACGACGTGGTTGCATGACCAGGCCAGACGACTGTTGCTGACGCTCTTTTACTTGCGCGACCTGGAACCGGAAAGCAACCTGACGCCCGAACGGCTCGCACCGGAGGTGTTCGGCTGGGATCGCGTCAACACCCCGTTGTCGTTCCATCTTGTCGAGCCGATTCCGCTGCAAAAAGCCGCCCGGCTCATCGAAGATCACACCAAATTGCGGGTGTTGATCGATCACGCCGCGCTGCATGACGAAGGGCTTTCGCAGGAAACACCGGTGACCTCGCGCGTCAGCCACGGGACGATTGACACCGTGTTGAGCGGAATGCTCGAACCGCTCGGATTGACTTACCGCATCATGGAGGCGAACGCCGTGGAAATCACCACCCAGCAAGCCGCCCGCGAAAAAATGACAATGGAAGCGCATCGGTACGCCCCGTTGCCTGATGGCACAACACCCGAATCGTGTGCCGAAGCCATGCGGCAGACGTTCGGCGGCGACGCAAGCTGGAACAACACCGCCGGGATGATTGTCATTGATTCTGCGAGTGGCTACATGCTCGTGCGCCAAAGCCAGCCGATGCAACGCGACATCCGGCTCCGGTTCGGGCAAACGCTCGATGGTGAGGATCATGTCATCATGCCGTAACCGCAGAAGCATATTCTACACAACTTTTGAGGATAACTCTCATTTGCTTTGATCTCGCCGTAAATCTATACAAAAAAACAGAGAAAACTGAATTTTGTCTCATTTCTTCCGGGCTAAATTCCGATAAAATTGATACAGTTTGCCTAAAGTGGCGAGTGCAGAATGCAGAGGGCAGAATGCAGAATATTCCGCTCCTAACTCCTACCACTCGCCATCAAATAACCCATTTGTGCGTTAAAACATGCCGTTTTTCGGCCAAAAACACGCAATATGCGTACAAAAAGCCGTGCGCAAAGTAGAAAACACGAAGCCATGATGGTCGAATTTGAAGGTTCAAGGGAAAGAATTTTCAAGTGACAAGCAGGAACTTTTGTTCCTGAACTCGAAATTTTCCACCCATGATGCACGAATCACAAGCTCAAACCATGACAACCGGAACTGTCAAGCGCGGTGAATCAAGAAGAAAACTTCGATCAACACGACTAAAACTTCGGTCAACGGAACGATAAGCACGGCTTTTTGTAACAGAAACAAAAATTCTGGTACTCAAAACAAGGGTACGGGTACGTGAATCGAGTGGCGAGGGAGTCAGTGCAAAGTTCAGAGTTCAAAGTGCAAAGTGATTTCGATCCCAAATCTTCACTTTGAACTTTGCTCTTTGAACTTTGAACTTCCCTACCCACTAACAACTGCCCACTAACAACTGGCCACTAACAACTGGCCACTCATAAAAACATGATTGAGAAACTGATGCGCGGTTTGGGGGTCGTCGTTTTGTACGGCGCGGCGAGTGTGTTGCTGGCTCTGGCGATGCTGGGAGTGTACCTCTGGCACGCGTGGGACATGAACCGGGACAAGCTCATGAAGATGGTCGCCGTGGCCCAGGGGTTCGACGTGTTTCAAATGCAGGAGGACATCAAGGACGCGGCCATTGCCGAGCAGATGAGCATCACGCGGGCCGAGGTTCTTCACGAACGGGCCATGCAGGACCGCAACACCGAATTGCAGGGTAAGGCCGCGAACGAGGTGCTCGCGCAAATCGAAAGCGAGAAAGCGCAGGTTGCCCAAATGAAGCGGGAAATCGAGGAAAAACAGGCGGCCTTCGATGCATTGCAGAAGAAACTCCGCGAAGAGGCCGAAAGCAAAGGCATCGCCGATTTGACGACGTATCTGGAAATGGCCGACCCGGAGTTGGCCAAGTTTTATCTCAGCGACATGATCGAGAAAGCGGAATACAACCGCGTGATTTGGGTCTTGCGCGGAATGGAGACGAAAAAACTCAAGGGCATCATCAACGTGTTTGAGGCCGACACCGAAAAATCGGACATGGCCAAAGTGCTGCGGCGCATCGGCAACGGCGAACCGGAAGTACTACTGGCGGAGGAATTGAAGAGGATCAATGAAGGAGAGTGACCAGTGGCTAGTGGCCGGGCACTCAAGGAGGATACCATGACCATCGAACAACTTGAGACTTCCGACTTCAGGCTTCAGACTTCAGATTTCAGGTCTGGCCCGAAGGCCGACAACGAGCAATTCGCCCAATACCTGATGGCGATTAAGGGCGCGAAGCTGACCGAAACGCAGTTGCGGCAACTTGGCGAAACCACGGCCGGCGACGACCGGACGCGGACGATTGAAAAAATCAACCAGCGCAAGGCCAACGCGGACGACGAGCAGTACCGCAAGTTGCGGGGCAACGGCTACACGGTCGGCGAAATACGGCGCGGGGCGTACCAGATCGACAAGGCGTTGGAACGCAAATCGCTGGACGTGCAAAGGGATGCCGCCCATCAAAAAGCGGTGCAAAACGCGGACGCGTCTCAAGAGAGTCAACATTCCCGGCTTGCGGAACGAAGCGGTCAGGCGGAAGCATGGAACGCGGCACAACATGGCACGGCAGGTCAAAGTGCCAGCGAGCTGCCCGGCGTTCCGGGAACGATGCCAAACGACGTAACGGCCAACCCGATCGGTCAAAGTACGCAGGACGCCAACACCGCAACGTTGCAAACACCGGACGTGACAAATGCGTCAGTGCAACAGGCGGAAGGTGATACCGCGAGTTCGATGGGCAACGGTTCGCGAATATCCGGTGCCGCGAATACAACGCGGAACATTGCCGAACAAGTCGCGGTCAAAGTGAGCGAGCAACAGGCGAACTATCACACGACACTGGCCGGAAAAACAGCCGCGTCGCTGGCCACAGCATTGGCGGGCATGACGCCGGTTTCACGTTCGGAAAGTGCAAAGCTCAATGGCGAGCTGGACGCGAAAATTTCCGCAGTGGGTCAAACGAACACAGCGAAGGTCAACGCGAAAGACAACCTCACCCGGGAAGCATTGACCGCCGCTTCGGAAACGCAGCAGACGGCGCATGATCCCGGACAATCGCAACCCGATCCCGGTGCGGCGCAAGCACCAAAAGACGTTGCCGCGTCGCAAATGCTGCCGAGTACATCGCTCATGGAGCAGCTCGACCAGGCACGGCTGACCAATCGCGTGACAGCGGCGTTTCGCTCGCTGGCAAATCAAAGCGGCACGATTCGCATGAAGCTGCACCCGGAAGAACTGGGGGCATTGACGATTCGGATGCAGGTCGAATCCGGGAAAGTCGTTGCAAAACTCGAAGCCGAAACGGAAACGGCCAGGCGGGTTTTGCTCGACAATATGGAGACGCTGAAAAAGAAGCTGAAAGAGCAGAACCTCGAAGTGGCGGCGTTCGACATTGAAGTGACGCCGGCAGGAACGGGCAAAAACAATATCACCATGCCCGCGCAACAACCGGGGTTGCCGATTGCCCGTAAAAGCAAAGATCAAAATGATCACGTCGATTTTTATAGCTGAATGAATCAGTATCACAAACTGGCCATTGACCACTTACAACCAGTCACAAAAACGGAGACCTACAATTATGAGCGGCGTTTCATCCATGTACACCACCGCAAGCAACGCATCGGCGTCGGGCGGCACCACGGTCGATCGGTTCCAGGAACTCGACACGCAGGCATTCCTCAAAATGATGATCGCGGAACTGCAAAACCAGGACCCGCTCAACCCGATGGACAACTCGAAAATGCTGGAACAAATCAGCCAGATTCGCGCCATCACATCGAACGACGCACTGACCACGACGGTGAACGCACTCAGGATGGGGCAGTCGATGGCAACCGCCGCCGGACTGATCGGCAAGACGGTCATCGGACTGGACGTCATCGGTCAGGAAGTGGTCGGCGTTGTCGATAAGGTTGCGTTTGAAGACGGCAAGCCTTATCTTTTCGTGGGTAACACGATCATCGAACTCGACAACATTTACGGCATGGCCGAAACGCGAAACGCATTGCCCGACAGTCCCGGTGATGCCGGGGATTCCAGTGAATCAAATGAAACGGACATTCCCGGCGACGGTGAGGACATCGATGAGGCGTAGCTCTTCATAACATACGAAATCTGAAAGGAATACAAATGTCAATAAAACAATGCGGCATCGCGGTGTGTTGGATGACAGGACTGGCGTTGGCTGTTTGTCCGGTGTTCGGGCAGGAAACCGGAGCGGATGACGGCAAAGTCTATACGATGACCAGCGTCCGGGAGGTTGGCGTCATCGACAAGATCGAGTTGACGCTGGAAGCCGTGGGGGACGTGATCCAGTTTCTCGAAGGCATGGAATCACAATCGCGCAAGATGCAGATGCTTGCGGGGTTCCGCTACGAGGAACGCACGGAAAAATACGACGCGCAATCGCTGGAACACCTGCAAAGCGTGCGGTATTACGACGTTGCACGGGCGGAGATTCAAGTCGGCGATCAAACCGCAAAACCGGCACTTGATCTGAACCGTCGGCAAATCGTCTGTGATGTCAGGGACAACAAGGTTTCGCTCTTTTCGTCGATTGGCCCGCTGAAAGACGACCAGATGCTGTTGATCGAAGACCTGCCCGCCAATTCGTTGTTACTGGAGCAGTTGTTACCGGACAAGCCGGTGAAAACCGGCGATTCCTGGACATTTCCGGACGATGTGCTTGCCCCGCTGTTGTCGCTGGACGCGATCGAATCACAGGATTTGAAGGCCGTGCTTACGTCGGTGAAGGACGACATTGCCCTGGTCGAAATCAACGGGGAGGTGGAGGCGGCTTATCTGGGTGCCGGCAGCGCGATGAACATCCGTATGATGTACCAGTTTGACCTGATCGCGAAACGTATTGTCTGGCTGGGGCTGGTCATCACGGAAAGCCGTTCACTGGGCAATGTGGGGCCGGCGGTTGACCTGATCGCAAAACTGACGCTGAAAATTCAACCGGATGTGGAACCGGTTCAACTGAAAAAAGACCGTGTGATTATCATTCCCGATGACATCGAAAAGCACCTGACGCTGATGTATGATTCGCCGGACAAGGGAGCGTGGCGATTTCTGCATGGTCGGAACTGGTACGTGATTTATGATTTGCCGGGCAGCACGAAAATGCGTCTGATGGTCAACGGGGAACTCATCTCGCAGTGTGACGTCGTGCAAATGGGCAAGGCTGATGGTGCCTCGCCGACGAAATTGACGGATTTCCAACGCGATTTGAAAAACGAGCTGAAAGACAGTTTTGGGAAATTCCTCGACGCCACGGAGGGGAAAACCAGCAAAGGCTACAACGAGATGCGGGTTGTCATCAGCAATGAAGCGGAAGACATGCCGCTCGTCTGGATTTATTATCTGCTGACCAAAACCGACGGGACGCAGGTGATTTTGGCTTTCGTCGTCCGCCAGGACATGCTCGATGAATTCAACGACGCCGACCACGCCATCATTGATTCGTTTGAAATCATCTCGGCATCACGACGATGACGTTCTTTCAGACGGTCACATTGTGGCCGTCCCGCCTTACCAATTCCGAACCAAAATCAAACGTAATTTTTGACAAATTTTTTTTGACGAAAATCATTTTTTGCTCAATTTCCTGTTCACAATCCCAATGCACTACTGGAAATTGGTTTGGAGATATGGTAAAATTAGGCTTGTTGAATAGCGGGGGGGCTTTTCCCTCACTCGAATCTTTGGCTGTTGTTTGCAGTCAACTTGATTCCACATAACGATTTCCAATCCAAGTTCCATTTGAGGAGAACAATACGATGGTCAACAAAACATCTCGTCGTGATTTCATCAAAACATCGGCAGCCGTCACCGGACTCGGTTTCTGGGTAGCCGCCGGCAATTCGCTCAAAGCACAAGATTCCCCCAATGAAAAACTGGGGATTGCCGCCGTTGGCGTCGGGGGTAAAGGCAGTAGTGACATCGACAACGCCGCGAAATGGGGTACGGTGGTCGGCCTGTGCGATGTGGACAGGGGACGTCTCCGGAGCAAGAGGCGTGGAGCGTTTCAACAGGCGGAAATCTTCACGGACTTCCGCGAAATGCTCGAAAAACTCGACAAGCAAATTGATGTGGTCGTCGTCAGTACGCCGGACCACATGCATGCCCCGGCCGCGTTGATGGCCATGCGCATGAAAAAGCACATGTACGTTCAAAAGCCGCTCACACGCACCATTTACGAAGCCCGCATGATGGGCAAAGTGGCCGCCGAAAATGGCGTCTGCACACAAATGGGCAACCAGGGTTCTGCCTTCCCCAATGCGCGCAAATACATTCAGCAGGTTCGTAAAGGTCTCCTCGGCAACATTAAGGAAGTTCATGTTTGGACCAACCGCCCGATCTGGCCGCAAGGTGTTGATCGGCAAACCATTGATACCTACAGAGCGGAAGCGGAGGCCAGTGGGGGCGACGTCGATGAAATGGTCGCCGCGAAAAAAGCGGATATGGCCAAGGACCTTGAAAACCTGGATTGGGAACTCTGGATTGGTGCCGGAAAATTCCGTGATTATTACCCGGGGCAATATCACGACTTCCGTTGGCGCGGCTGGTGGGACTTCGGCAGCGGTGCCCTCGGTGACATGGCGTGCCATACGTTCAATATGCCGTACTATGCCTGTGATTTGCGGAACCCGACTTCGGTGCAGGCGATTTCGAGCGGCCACAACTTTGACAGTTTCCCGGCCAGGTCGAAGATTTTCTTTGAATTTCCGGCCACGGATTTACGCCCCTACCCCACCAAAGCAACCTGGTATGACGGCGGAAATCTCCCGGACGCGGCATTGTTGAACGATTACGGATTTGAAAATCCGCGTATCAGCGGGGCTTTGATTATCGGAGAAAAAGGTGCCCTCTACACCTTCGACGATTATTGCCAAACCTGTAGTCTTTCCAAAGGCCTGGAAGACCTCCCGGATGTTGAATGGCGTCCGAATTCGTTTATCGACGAGATCGGCAACAATGACGTGTCCCACTCCATGGAGCTCTTCGAAGCCATCCAGAAGAACGACCCGTCCCTCTGTTTCTCCAACTACACCGCGAACGGAGGTCCGCTCACCGAGACCATTCTCTTGGGCAACCTGGCCGTCTGGGCAGCCAGTAAAGAGAATGAAATGGGCGAAAAGATCGAATGGGACGCCGTCAACCTCAAGGTAACCAACAATGTTCAGACGCCGGGTGTTGTTGACCTGATCAAACCGGTCTATCGCGAATGCAACGGCCGCGGATATCAGTTGGACTAAAGAGTTTGAGATGTGAGCCGGGGGCGAAACGTCGTACTCAGGACTCACGTCAAAACAAGCAGTTTGATCCATCAGAGCCGCGAGAGTTATCGAGCGGAATGACCGCTCCGTGACCGTCGCGGCTCTGAATGATCGAACAGATTACTCTGCGCGAGTCCTTACACTCCGGGTTGATGTTTTAAAACTTCACTTTGTTGGCGTTGGATGGTACATTTTTCGTTCTGGAGAACAACGCTTTATGACAGAGTCCAGTGACAGCCAGGAAAAATCCGGCTACATGAAGCGGCTCATGCAGGGTACGGTGCTTTCCGTAATCAATTTTTTCGTCATTCTTGCCCTCAGTTGGTGGATCACCCCGATTCAGGTTCATACTTTGGGCGAACGGCTCAACGGAATCTGGCAGGCCGTGGCCGCCCTGACAGGTTGGTATGCGATACTGGATTTTGGTCTCAATTATACCGTTTCGCGGTTTATTACAAAGACGTATTCGACCAAAGAGTACGACGAATGCAATATTTACGCCAGCACGGGTTTCGGCCTCTTCCTTGTCATGGCGGCCATCGCACTCATTCTGTCACTTGTTTTCGGATTCGGGGCTTCGTATTTTTTCCCGAAAATCGAGGACATCGGATTGATCGGGACGGTCGTCATCCTGTCCGGTGCGGCCATTGCATTGGATTTTCCCATGCGGGCATTCACCGGTGTCTCACTTGGCACCATGCGTCACGATCTGGTCGGACTTGCCAGTATCATTTTTCGCATCGCCGGAGCGGTGATGACCTGGTTGATTCTTGTCTCAGGTGGACGGTTGATCGCCCTGGCACTGGGCAATATCGCCTTCGTGATGGTGCAAATGGGGGTGCATTACGCGCTCGCGCGGCATTCGTTCCCGCAACTGTGTCTTTCGCACAAATTCATGCGGCGCACCCATGTCCGGTCGTTGGTCGGCTACAGTGTTTATGGCTTCATCGCGCACATTGGCAATGCGTTTATTTTTCAGATCGACAAGTTGGTCATCGCTGTATTGCGTGGCGTCGAATATGTCACGCCTTATGGTCTCGCGATCCAGTTTGCCGATCACTTTCGCGGCCTGTTGATGACCTTGACGAATTGGATGGTCACTTGGCTGACATTCCTGCATGCCCAGGGACACAAGGCCGAATTGCTGAAAACCATGCGGTTCGGGTTCAAGTTGTGTACCTATATATCCGGCTTTATTGCCTTTGGCTTGATCGCCTGGAGCGAACCGTTCATCACGCGCTGGATGCTCACCCCGGAGGCCATTGAAACCGGAAAAGTGAATCCGGTTTTCTGGAAGGACGTCATTTCCTGTGTTGCTCTGTTGACCCTTTCCACACTTGTCCGAACCGTGCAGGACCCGAATATCCGTTACCTGTATGCGACGGCGAACCATCGCTACTATGCACTCAGCACCCTGATCGAAGGAGCTCTCAAAGTCGAATTGTGCATCATCTTTTCCCTGCAATACGGTCTGGTCGGCTTTGCGCTGGGGAACTTGATCGCAGCCTTGATTGTATGGTGGATATACATTCCCAAAGTCACCTGCCGATTGCTGGAGAGAAGTCTTTTCATCTATTACTGCGAGTTGCTATGGCTTTTTCTGCTCGTCGGCTTTGCCTTGATCGTCCCCGCAGTCGTGACACGGCAACTGGTCGCGCCGAATTATCCGTCGTTATTCCTGGTCGGCGGAATCAGTGCCGTGACGTATTTCCCGGTGGTTTACCTGATTGGTTTCTCGAGCGAAGAACGCCGGAAAATCATGGGGGTCTTTGATCAATCCAAGAGTGAGAGCCGGGGCGGAAACGAATCGCAGTAACCGGACGGAACAACGCTATGGTGGGATTTTGACTCATCGCGAGTCGGTTGCCTGAGTTGAAATCAATCCCTTAAATGGCGTCGGCGTTTTGACATGGCCATCCCCACCTGGTACAAAAGCAGGAAAAGAAATGAGCAAACAAACGATGCAAGAAACCCGACCGGGCTGATCGGATTAAACTGTTCAATGCGCCAGACCGTACTGACGATGAGTGGTCCGACGCAGGTTCCCACCACGCCGATCAGGAGCATACTGATCATGCCGGAGGGCTCCCGCCCCGGGAGCAAACTGCGAACCACAATCGCAACAATGGCCCCAAACCCAAGCCAAATCAGGATCAGGTTGACCCAATGTTGGGCTGCCGGCGCAAGGTTGAGGCTGGCGTCCATGATGGCACCTCACAGGTTGATTTCCGACAATCGCTCATCACCGGTCATCATCCCATCGTTATTGTTGCTGACGTGCCTGAAGTCGTTCGGCCTCGTCTTTTTCCATCTGCGCCGCCTCTTGCGACAACTTGAATTCCGGACCAGCAGAGAAATAATGGATATCATTGCCCAAGTAATGAGGGCTGGGAAGAGTCTGGCCGTTTCGCGTGGTCTGGCAACCGATACTCCCCAAACAGCCCAAAACAACACAACCGGTCAGGGCAAGGAAGGTCAAACGCCGGGTCAATTTTGTGGTCATCTTTCAATGTCTCCATAAGTGTTCCGCTCGGGAACCAACTCGATTTATCTGGCCTGCGGCATCCGGCAGGTAAAACCATAAAAAAGCCGATAGCCGTTTTTTTCGCTAAAACTGGTATCGGAAATCGCCCTGACACTTCTTGAGTCCGTTTTACAATAACGTTGGCCATACAAAAGGCCATGCAAAACGGGGATTTTTGAACAAAAAATCAATAATTTAGGCAATATAGAAAAAAATAACCGACTACTGTTTTTTACTGGCTTGCAAAGTGACGATATTACGATATGAAATGAAGACTGGACAAATTTTCAGGTTGATACTCAAGACATTGGGACGGTAACAGTAAAGGTAATCGACGATGAGACGCCATCTGCGAGACAAGGTGATGGAAAATTTGGTTTTCTGTAAGACGTTGATTTATTTCTGGTTATGTTCAATTCACTCGACAATCCACGCGGAAAGCGGCAGAGCGAATCGAATTTTTGACAGTCTCAACGACCAATTCAGCAAGAAATCTGCGGCCAAAGATCAGCAATTCGGCGAATTTTTTCTTGTGTTGATTGCCGGGGCTGTTTTGATTTTTGTCATTTGGCTTGCTTATCAGTTCATCATGTCCAGGAAAAAGAATTCCTCCCCGGACACCGCGTGGGGACTGTACAAAAAATTGTGTCGGGTCCATCGCTTGAGCATGAAGGAGAGGTTTGTCATCCACAAGGTATATCGTCATAATGGGTTGGACGATCCGCTACCTCTGTTTGTCGAACCGAATTATTTCAAACAGGTATTGGCCGATGAAACGATGTCTCGTTACCACGCAACCGTGCAAGACATACTCCAAAAATTGTACGGTTCCGACCAGGCTTTGCCGCAAAAACCGACCGATGATGATGAAATGCCGCAGGAAATCTTGCAAGAGATCAAAATGGATGAAAATTCGCTGAAAAAACACAACACAGAACATGCGGAATTCGAAACTGTCGGTGCCGTAGAAGATGATCCCGGTGAAGTTTCCGAAGATTCTTCCATCGGGCGTTTTGAAGAATATCCGTCTTTCGCCGGCGGCGAAAATCCGTCGTCTGCCGGAACCAAAGTCCTTTTGAACCCGATTCCGGGTCGAATGGCTTTTTCGTCGCTCGTCGAGCCGTTCAGGCGTCTTTCGACGGAAATCGCAGCCGTGTCGATCCAGCACAACCTGTCCGATGGCCGGGGAATGAACGAAAGGACATTTGACGCCATGAGCGAACAGCGAATCATTCATCCTGAACCTCAATCGCCGCTGTTTCCCAAATCGAACGTGCCGTCGCCGGATGAAATGTTGGTGGGCGATTCCCGAAGAACGGACCGCCATTCCTCCGTTTCACCGACACCACGGTATTTGCGATACAAGGACACATCAACCGACGGAATCACCAGGCGTCCAAGTGATTACCGCCTCAACCAAAACGCAACCTCACCCCGATTGGAGGAAGTTGTCTCCTTAGACGGGATTGCCCGGATGGAAACCATTGTCGTGGGAAAGTGAGTCGCGTACAATGAGACCGTCAAACGATTCGGTAAGCGATTTGTGCGAAACCGTCATGAGGTTGCCATGTCCGACGATCACTTGCAGGAAAACGAAACGCCTCCGGAATCCGGTCAGACCCGAGTGATCGACCGGCTCGTGACCGATGTCCATCGTATCACGCAGCAGCTTGAAACCGTTCCCGCGTCCCAGCGTTTTCTCATGATGCTTGTCGGTTTTCTCGGCGTGATGCTGATCGTCCTTGCGATCGGGTTCGCGATTTACTCACTTTTTGCACTCTCGCATCCGAAAACCGATGGGGCGTCTCTTGCGGAAGCCTTCGTCGGTCTGGACGCAACGCTCCAAGCCAACAACGCCAAAGTCCATACGGAATTGTCGCTGATTGTTGACGACGGGGATTCATCGACGCAACTGATGAAAAAAGGGGTTTTGGAAAAAAACGATCTTGGGCTTCTGCTCCGGAACGAGTTTCCCGGAATCAACTGGGACCACGAATTGCCGACGTTGCGCCGGTATGTTTCCCGAAAACCCTGGCAGATCGGTTTCCTTGAAATCAAAAGCATGAGGCCGTTCCTTGCGTTGTGCGACGCCAAACGCGAAACCATCCGTGCCATGCTTAACAACCCCGATGTGGACATGCAGCTTTCATACCGGCTTGATTCATCCGGTTTTTCCGTGGATCGGAAAGATCGTGACAACCTTTGGGGATATATTCATCTGGAAGAATACGAGTTGGCGCGCGCCCTGACCGGCCTGACACTTCAGGAAATCCAAAGTCGGGACGAACCGCCGGAACAGGCCGCCCCCAATTTCCCCCAGGCTCTCGACGCCTTGCATTCCATTCTGAAAGCGGCGGATGTCGCGTCCCGGCAAAAGGAACTCAATCTGCGTTTCGACGCGGCTTATATCCGGGAAAACGCTTTGGACACGGTGCAATCCCTTGTCCGGCATCCCCGGTTCGGATTGCATGACGCGATACGCATCATGAATATGCTGGACGAACAGCTCTCGCACTGGCCATCGGACGGGTTGGCCTTTGCGGGGGAACGCACGGCGGCGGTCTGGCTTTACGAACAGGTGCGACGGGGAAAACTCATGGAGATTCTCGCGCAACAGGATATTGCCATATTGCAAAAGCTCGGAACACTTGTCAGCGTCGAACGCGCGATGATGCGGCGGATCAACGCCGACGAGCTTTATTACCTGGTACGCATGAGTGAAATCATCGCCATCTGTCAGAAAGAGTATTTCAACCGCGTGACGCTTCTGGAACGATGGGAAGACGAACTGGAGGCCATGCGCGGTGACTTGGATGAATATCCCATTCTCGCCGGAGCCGTTTTGTTGCGTGACATTCGCACGATCATGTACCATCTGGCTGTTGATCGGGCGCGAACCGAGGCCTGGACTTCGGCACTGGCCGTCGCGACCCGGCAAACATCCGCTCACGTCACCGTACATCCGATCACCGGCCAACCTTACCGCGTCCGGGTTGAAACCGACCCGCTTTCGCAAAACAAAGACGTCGTTTCACTCACCTGGCTGGACTCGGAAGAACCGATCACCGTGCCGGGTTTTGCGATGACGCCGTGACCGCCGTTCTTTTTTACCACGAAGCCACGAAGAAGAGCAGAGTGCAGAGAGCAGAATGTTTAAGATTCAGAGCCGCGAGAGTCATCGAGCGGTCGAAGCGGAACGGAGTCTCAACCCGTTCGACCGCTCCGTAACCGTCGCGGCTCTGAGTGCAGAGTGCAGAGTGAAGATAAGGAAGCGGAACATTCTTCATTCTGCATTTCCTTCGTGGTTCTTCGTTTCTTCGTGGTGAAAAAAGAATACGAACCAACGAAAGCACGAAATATACGAACGGCGTGTGCCTCAAAATTTCGTCAATTTCGTTGTTTCGTTCAGTTCGTATAAAAAAGGAGTGGCGAGCACAGAGAGCAGAACGCAGAGTGAGGGGGGAAGTGGCGAGTGGCTAGGAGTTGGGAGCGGAATACTTTGCACTCTGCATTTCCTTCGTGACCTTCGTGGTGAAAAAAGAGTGGCGAGTCTTGAACCGGGATTTTCACAGGATTCAAAGATTGACAAGATGTTCCTGCTCATCATGCAAATCTTGCGAGAATTCTGGTTCAGACACCGAATAATCCCTTTGCGCGTTAAAATCTGTCAGCAATTCGGCAAAAAAACGCTGAATTCGTACCAGAATTTTTGTTTTGAGTACAAAAAGCCGTGCGCAAACTATCATAAGCTGACCTATGATTCCCGTGTCAGAGACTCAAGATAAGTCGGCCAAGTGCCAGGCATGGCCGCTTATCCTTGAACTCACGTTGAACATCCTTCAAGCTCGAACATGAAAGTCAAACCATGTCAAAAACAAAAAAAACCTCGGCAGGCAAAGCAAAAACCCCGGCGCATCCTACTTTGCGCACGGCTTTTTGTACTCAAAACAAAAATACCGGTACTCAAAACAAAATTTCTGGTACAGGAATTAAGGGGGCAATGACCAGGGACGAGGGGGCAGGAATGCAGAATGCAGAATGTTTAAGATCAGAGCCGCGAGAGTCATTGAGCGGTCGAAGCGGAACAGAGTCTCAACCCGTTCGACCGCTCCGTAACCGTCGCGGCTCTGAGTGCAGAATGCAGAGTGAAGAGTGCAGAGTGAAGATAAGGAAGCGGAACATTCTGCATTCTGCATTTCCTTCGTGGTGAGAAAGAAACGGCGGCTACCCTCGGTTACGTTGTGTTGCTCTGTTGAGGCAAAAACTTCCCCGCCAACTCCTCACCTTGTGACGCGATGACCGTCACATCAACCAACGAGCCGCAACCTGATAACGAGCCGTGTTCTACAGCTACGGAATCCATCGGCACACGGGTGCGCAGGTACCGGTCGGAGGTGCCGATGAGCGTTGCATTGTGACGTGTCTCGAAAAGCACCTGGACAGTATGCCCGATTTGCCCGGCGGCAAAATCTGTTCGGAGGCGGTCGGCAAGCTGCATGAGGCGGGCAACGCGACGCTCTTTTTCCAACGCCGGGATTTGGTTCGGCATTTCAGCCGCTTCGGTGCCTTCGCGCGGACTGAAGGGGAACACATGCACCTTCGAAAAGCCGATCCGCTCGACCATGTCGCAGGTTTCGGCAAACTGGTTTTCCGTCTCACCAGGGAAACCGACGATGACATCGGTCGTCAGAGCCACGCGGTCGATGGCAGTCTTGATCTGTTCGCAACGTTCGAGAAACGGTTGGCTCAACCAGCGGCGGCGCATACGCCGCAACACCGCGTCCGAACCGCTTTGCATCGACAGGTGCAAATGCGGACACAGTTTTTTCGGAAAGGCTTGCATCAAGCCGATCAACTCGTCAGACACTTCGACCGCTTCCATGCTCGACACGCGCAACCGGAACTCACCGTCAAGTTGCAAAATCCGCTCGACCAATTGCGTCAGCCGGAGGTTGCCCGCGAGCAGGTGTTTATGCTCGGTTTGCGTTTCGAAATTGCGATCAAAATCAAGCCCGTAATGCCCCAGATGGATGCCGGTCAGCACGATTTCGCGATAACCCGAATCGACAAGTTGTCGGATTTCGTCGAGAACCTCGCCAACCGGCCGGCTCAACAGGTCAGGCCGCACTTTCGGAATGATGCAATAGGCACAACCGACGCGGCAACCGTCCTGCACTTTGACGTAAGCGCGATGCCGCTGTCCGAACGACGTGATGCCCGATGGCAGGTCGATAACGCCGCGATGCTCAAGAAACGCCGGGACGTCCCGCTTGTCGGTAACAATTTCCGTCACTCGTGGCAGTTGCCGAATGTCATCCGCTGCGCGGGTTGCGTAACAGCCCATGACGACGATTTCCGCCTGCGGGTGAAGCCGTGCCAGCCGCCGGATCAGCTTGCGGCTTTTCAGGTCGCTTTCCGCCGTGACGGTGCAGGTGTTGACGATGACCAAGTCCGCCGATTCGCCCGGTGCGGCATCACGATACCCGATCCGTCCGAGTGCCTCGCGGACAAATTGCGTTTCATACTGGTTGACCTTGCAACCGAGTGTCGCCGTTTTCAGGAGCATGGCGAGGTTTTCAATTGTTCATGCCACAGAGGTCAGATTTGTCGCCCAATAGATCGTACTGTTCCAGAACGGACGGTAATCCCGCCTCTATCACCTTTTGATGAGAAAGATGAATCGACCAGGGTAAAGTCTGTATTGTATTTTCCCACTCAATATCCTTTGGATCTTCAGCAGATACTTTTCTCTGTCTTTCGACTTCCTCATCATGAAAGAATCCAGGGAGACCTTCCATTCCATTGGGAAAAAAACGTAAGAAATGGACTTGCGTGGTACAACGAGGGTTTCGCTGCGTGAGGCTAAGGAAACTCACGGGACATTCGGTTGGGGAGGCATCATATCGGGGGCGTTGCCGAGTTGGGCGAGAACCTGCAAAATACCGTTCAGGTGGACGAACCGCGGACCGAAACGGTCGATAAAGTCGTTCAACATGTACTCGCTGTCGCGAATCGACTCAAAATTGTCCTGAATCTCGTCGGTAATCGCGTTGAGGTAATCCGTTTGAATCCTGCCGAGTCGTTCTGCGGCCTTTTTGCAGAAATAGGCCAATTCCGGGTTCGCATTTTTCCAGCTCGCCAGTTCGGCAACACGATGTCGCTGCATTGCTACATGTTGTTCGACAAGCTCTTCCAGCAATTCGTTTTGACGGTCCTGTGCCGCAAGCATTTCCCGTAACAGGACGCAAACTTCGTTCATTGAACCTGGCTGATGATTGGGTACCGGCCTCGATGTCGATGGTGCCACGTCGATCTGTGTAAAGAAATGCGGTTGTTGATTTTTGTTCATAAGTTTATGTCCAGGGGAAACATATTAAATCATTGATGATCTGACAAAGCTAGGGACGTGCAAAAGTCAATGACGGACAATATCAACGATACGAATGATAAGTATTGGTCGGTTCAGGAAAAAGGTGATCTCGACAAGCTGATTCCATTGATTTTCTGTACGGAGAATATCGAACAAAATCCGTTTCAACTCGCGATCCATTGTGCGGAAAAACGAAATAATTGTGCAAGTCTTGTCGCAATGCTTGTTCCACAAGTTTTGTTTTATGCAATCGACACCATTAGTATAAACAGGATTGCACAAAATTGTCGAGTGGTTTTACAAAAAAAACGAAATTTTGTCATAGATTCTTATCTTGGGTGAACTTTGCCTTTGAATGCCTTGCGTGTCATCACCTGTTTGAATCGGAATCATTGCTCTTTCCATCAGGTTTTTCTTTTTTGTTCCATTTTTCTGTTTTGGCTAAGGTTTACTCTCTTGCTAAAATTTGCTATAATTAATTGTGTTTGTGGCCACTTTTTTTGCGACAATTTCTCAGGGAAGGTTCTGATGCCTCTACGTTTTCGCAACTCCTTTGGTATTTCCTTATTAGGTTTTGTATTCATTTCGCTGATCGTCGGTTGTCCCGAAAAACAGGAGAACCTGGACACTCGGCCTGATTTTTGGCAGTCGGTCGAGCCGGGTGGAAAATTTACCCTGTTGGTGATTGACGACGCGGAAGTTGCGAAAAAAATCCGGCAGCTGGCGGGAACCTGGGAAGAATTGACGCAAGCCACTCTGACAGTTGTAGAAACGACGGTTGAGGCACTGCTCGCCAGCGGTCAAAAACCAGAGGCCGATGCGGTGATTTGCCCGATTGAATTGCAGGCAGTTCTCGTTCAGCTTGGCTATCCGACGCGCATCACGACCGCCATGCACCAGTCGGGTGGCGAACTCTGGGACGATTTGCTCGAAACATACCGCACGAAATTGAGCCGGTTTGGGCCGGATACCATGTTTGTGCCGATGGGATCGCAGTTTTTTGTCTGCTATTACCGAATTGACCTGTTGCAACAGATCAAGGAATCGCCTCCGGCAAACTGGTCGGATTACGAACGTTTGCGAGTCAAGTTGCAAAATCTCGGCGAAGGTCGGGCAAACTGGTCAGGAGCGATGGAACCAACGGCCCCCGGCAGTGCAGGCTACGCTTTTCTCGCCCGGGCGGCGTCTTACGCGACGCATCGCGATTACTATTCGACGCTGTTCGACGTGAAAACGATGACCCCGCTCATTGCGACGGAACCTTTTGTCCGAGCCTTGACCGAAATGCAGGCGGCCAATCCACCGGGTACGCCCCAACGTTCAGCAGACGATGTGCGCCGGGCGTTTTGGCAGGGCGAAACCGCGTTGGCCATCACTTTTCCGACCGCCGCGATCATTGTCAATCCCGAAGAGATTGATCGCCAGCCCTTGCCGGTTCCAACCGTCAAGTCGGATGAGCCGGATTTCAAGGCGGGTGTTGTGATGATCCCCGGCTCGACGATGGCGTATAACACGGAAAAGAAAATCTGGGACGACCGCCGCCGCGAGGAACCGGCGAATATCCCGACGCTCATTTCGGGGCATGTCGGCATGGTCTCGGCGAAAACCGGCGACCAGGTTGGCATGTTCAAACTGTTGCTGTGGCTTTCGGGCAGGGAATGGGGGACCGTAGTGTTTGCCTCGTCACCGCAGTCGGGCATCGGTCGAAAAAGCGGGATTGAGCAAATTTCGCGATGGGTCGAAAAAGAAGCCATGAGCGAACAGACGATGAAAATCAATTACATTTCGGTGCTGTCGAAACACTGGAGTGCCAACGAAGTGTTCGTCGTGCCATCGCTGCCGGGTTACGCGGAGTACATGGCCGCACTTGACCGCGAAGTGTGTCAGGTTCTCGACGGTCGCAAGGAAGCACAGACCGCACTCGACGAAGTCGCCCGACAGTGGGAGGCGATCACGGAAAAATACGGCGTCGAATCCCAACGCCGGTTGTACCGCCAGTGTTGCGGTCTGGTCGCGGATTGAGTTTTTTGTAACTGTTCAGCGGAATATTTGGGTTTGCATCCCGTATCCATGTGTCGCTCGGTAGAAAACAACTCAGATCATGGCAGACGATTATTACACGACACTTGACGTCGGCAAAAACGCGTCGGCGGATGAAATTCAGAAATCGTATCGCCATCTGGCGAGGAAGTATCACCCTGACCTGAATCAGGATGATCCCAAGGCGAAAGAGAAATTTCAAAAGTTGCAGGAAGCCTACAATGTGTTGAGCGATCCGGAGAAACGGAAGCAATACGACCAGTTCGGACCGGCGTTCGAGCAATTGGGGGCTGGCGGTTTCCATTGGGGTGGTTCGCAGGACAATCCCTTTGGCGGAACAGGCGGTTTCAACTGGTCCAACATGGGTGGGCAAGGCGGGCAGGGTGGTCGCGCGGAGTTTGATCTCAACGATATTCTTGGCGGCATGTTTACCGGCGGAGCATCAACATTTGGTGCCGGGGCGCGACGCCAGCGACGTCGTCCGGCCGGTCCGGTCAAAGGCGACGATCTGCAACACGAAATCACCGTGCCGTTGAACACCGCGATCATGGGTGGCAGTTGCGAAATCAGTGTGCAACGTCCCGGGAGCGGTCCGGAACGTGTCACGATGAAAATTCCGGTTGGCATCGACGACGGCAAGAAAATCCGCCTGCGCGGACAAGGCAACCCGCCGCCAATGCCCAACGGCAAGCCCGGAGATTTGATTCTGACGGTCAAAGTTGCGCCGCACCCGTTTTTCCGGCGTCAGGGCGACCAGCTCTACGTCACCGTACCCGTCACGTTGCAGGAAGCCGTGCAAGGTGCTAAAATTGAAATACCGACGCCCAAAGGCATGGTCAGCGTGACCGTCCCGCCAGGCTCGACAAGCGGCACCAAATTGCGGCTGAAAGGCTGCGGCATTCAAAAAACCTCCGGTGCGACCGATCTTGTGGCCGAGCTTGTTGTCGCGCTACCGAAAAACTGGTCGGAACACGACCGCAAACTGATCGAACAACTTGAGACACCTTACCCCGAACCACCGCGAAAATTTTTGATATGGTGAGAGGGAGACAAATCGAAATGACCCTACTCTTGAATTATGACTTAGAAAGCGAGTGAAGAATGAGCCATCAATTTTCCAGACGTGATTTTATGGCGGCGTCAGGCGGAATCGGCCTGGCTTCGGTTTTTTCGGGCATGGCCCCGATGATCTTGTCGGCGTCGGAGGCAACGGTCGATGGCAAGCCGGCCATTCTCGGCGGCACACCGTTGAACCAGGGAGCTTACTCCCACTGGCCGATTGTTGAGGACGAGATCGAAGCGTCACTGCTCGAAGTCCTCAAGAGCGGCAACTGGTTCCGCGGTGATTCGCGTTTGCATCGGGCGGACCAGTTTGAAAAAGAATATGCCGAAATGAACAAGTCGAAGCACTGCATTGCGGTCAACAGCGGAACTTCGGCGTTGATCGCTTCGCTGGCGGCTCTCGAAATCGGCCCCGGCGATGAGGTCATCACGTCGCCTTACACATTTATCGCAACGATCAACAGTGTCTTGTACCATTACGCGATGCCCGTGCCGGTCGATGTTGATCTTGAGTCGTTTCAGATTGACGCGAAAGCAGCCGACAAAGCCTGTTCGGCCAACACGCGCTGCCTGTTGCCGGTTCACATCGGCGGTTCTCCGGCGGACTTGGATGCCTTCCTCGAAATTGCGAAACGCCGCGACCTTCCCCTGGTCGAAGACGCCTGCCAGGCGCATTTTGGACGCTGGCGCGGCAAGAACCTCGGAACACTCGGCACGACGGGCTGTTTCAGTATGCAGGTCACGAAGAACCTTTCCTGCGGGGACGGTGGTGCCATTCTGACCGACGACGACAATCTGGCGGAAAAGATTTACAAATGCCACAACAACTGCCGCGGACGTTCCTCCGACAGCTTCGATTTTACTTATGGTGCTTCCCGTGCGATGAACCAGCGCATGACGGAATTTCAAGCGACGGTTCTGCTCGGGCAAATGAAAGCCGTCGAAGGCTATGCGGAAACGCGGCAGGAAAACGCCATGTATCTCAACGGCCTGCTGGCCGAAATCCCCGGCGTGATTCCCGCGAAACTGTACGACGGCACAACCCGCAGTGCATGGCATCTTTACATGTTCCGTATTGACAAGGAGCAGTTCGGCCTTGACCGCGGCCAATTTATCGATGCGTTGCGTGCGGAACGCATTCCCTGCAGTTCGGGCTACGGAGCGGTCGATTGGATTGATTTTGCGAGGAAAACTTACGCTTCACAGGCCGCCTCCCGGATTTACCCGAAAAAGGTGTTCGACGATTTGGCCGAACGGGTCGGAACCTTGCCGAACTTCAAGCGGCTTTGCGGCGAGGCTGTCTGGTTTACGCAAAACATGATGCTCGGACCGAAATCGAATATGGACATCATCGCCGACGCCATCCGGCGCATTCAAAAGAACGCCGCCGACATTGCCAAGGCATGACGTTGTTTACGCCACGAAGAAGTGCAGAGTGCAAAACGCAGAGCGCAAAGTGATAGGGCGGTCACGCCGTGACCGCCGCAATGTTGACACGACCATTCTTTTGTATGTAGAGAGAAATGAAATATGAAAGTTGCATTGCTCCGTGATTTATGTTTGGTAATTGGCATTTCCTTGATCATTTTTCATGCGACGGGATATTGGTTTACATTACCAACCACTACTCCTGATCCTCCGGGACATCGATCTTTTACCGGGACTTTCGGACACCATCAGTTGGATGGAACAGATGCCGTCCGGGAATTCAATGCTCAGGCCAAGGAATGGTTCATGGAGCAGGGTTTTGTTGTTGTTGATGATATGAATTATGGCGATATTGTCACACCAAAGAATTGGAGCAAGTCAGTCGTTGGAGTGCTACTTGTATTTAAGCACAGTCAGCAAAGTTTGGTTTATGTCTTTATTCCGGAATCTTACAACCCGGAAGACAGTATTCAAAACATCGGTTTTCATGCCGATTGGACTGGTTCCATTGGTGAGCTACAGAAATATGATGAAGATTTTAATAATTTGAGAAATCATTTCTTGAAAAGATTCCCACAGGGGAAGTAAGAGACAACTGCGGTCACGGCGTGAGTGGCGCAAAGAACGCAGAGAGACTAAGGGAAAGTTTTTTTGGGAAGTATTCGATGTTACTAAGGGAGTGGCGGCAAGTCACCCTGAGTTGCCTCTCCCTTCGGTATTCCCTGAGTCACTCTGCGCCCTCTGCGAGAAATAAAAATCTTCGTGTTTCTTCGTGACCTTCGTGGTGAAAAAGGGAGCGCAGAGAGCAGAGAGCAGAACGCAGAGTGAGGGGGGAAGTGGCTAGTGGTTAGGAGCGGAATACTCTGCATTCTGCATTCTGCACTCTGCATTTCCTTCGTGGTGAAAAATCCGTGCCGGTTGACAGGGTTGTATGTTTCACGTGGAACAGGGGGGGAAGTTAAGAGTTAGGAGTGTGGAGTTAGGAGTTGAGATCAAAGCTGGAATGAAGCGCAACAATGACGGGATTTGTTGTTTTCACCACGAAACTCCTAACTCCACACTCCCAACTCCTCACTATCTCCGTCCCATCATTCGGAATCGCAGCATGGTCAGGCCGGCGAGCAACATGCCGGCGGCGGTGAAGAAAATAAAAAGTGCCTTGATGCCCATCAGTGCCGTGGGGGATTGCACGGCGGCCTGGGGCATCATCGACGCCCCGGCACTGGGTGCCGCGTAGCCGGTCAGCGCGAGGACCATGAGCGACACGGCACTGGTGACGGCACCGCCGAGCCGGGTGCTCAGTCCCATCGTCGCGGACAGGACTTCGCTCATTTTGATCCGACTGTTTGCATTGATCTCGTCGGTAAACGAGGCCATCACCGCAAACACCAGATTCGCGGAAACCGCCGTGAACGCGCCGAAAACCATGATACACAGAATCAGTGCGTAAGGATTGTCTCCCGCCGCCAGCATCGAGAGACTTGCGGCACACGCTCCGAATAATCCAAGTACGATGAGCGTTTCTTTTTCGGCCAGCTTCAGAAGCCGCGGTATCACCAACTGCATGGCCAGCGGCGAGGCCAAACCTGCCAGAAAGACAAACGGCAGCATGTCGGGGCGTCCCAGGTTGTAGGTCAGGTAGAAATACGTGGTCTTGGCTTTGAACCCGTTCGCCATGCCGTAAATCCCATAGCCCAGCAGGAACAGCAGGAGCCGCCGGTTGCGCACGATGGTCAGCACCAGGTCTTTGATGGCGGCCCGGCTGGGCGAAATCCCGAAATGCCGCTCTTTCAGGCGAAAATAGGCGTTGAAATGCAGCGGCACCACCATCAGCGCGAACAGCGTCATGGTCATCGGCATTCCGATCTGCCGGTTGCCGCCGCCGAGGAAGTTCGCCATCGGCAGCAGGAGCGTACTGACCACGATAAAAGCCAGAATGCTGCTGCCATTGGAAAACGACACGAACTTGGTGCGGCCAACGTCGCCTTTGGCGAGATACGGGATCATGGCATAGGCCGCCGTTGTCGTCGTGGAGCTGAAGAACTCGCAGGCGAACAGCGTGACGGCGGCAAAGGCGATTTTGCCCGCCACACTCGTCACGGGCACGCAACAGAGCAACGTGAGCGAGACGGCATACGGCAGGGCACACCATTTGAAGTAGGGGCGGTACTTGCCGTCCCGAAATTGGGTGCGGTTCATGTACAGCCCGACGGCATGGTCGTCGAACGCGCTGACCAGCCGCAGAATCAACACCAGGACGGCGGCGGCCCCCGGCGGAATCAAGGCAACGTCCGTGTAGAATCCCAGAAGGTAGTACATCGCAAACGCCGGAAAGATGCAATTGGCGAACTGCGCTCCGCCAAACGCCAACCCTTCCGCCACCCTCGCCTTTTCCGGTATTGCCGCGTCGTTACTCACGGTGCTGCTTCTTTTGTCGTCGAGTGAAAAAATTGCTTTGCCATGATTCAATGATATTATACGACGATGGTATGAGTTGGCAAGAGTGCGCCATGCCCACCTTACGCGTTCGTTACGGCACAACATTGCATCATCAATTCCAGGGTGGACCGCAGCATTTCCGCCATGCTCTTGCCGACGTAATCCGGGGAGTTGTCGCCGATGCCCATGAGAAAACGGCTGGCAAAAGTATAGAGCAGACTGGAGATGACTTTCATCCAGTAATCCGGCAGCGCGTCCCGATGAAAGAGATTCATCTCTTTGAGAACCTCGAAGATCACCCTGGTTTTTCGCTCGCTATTGTGAATGATACTCTGCGCAAATTCGCCGATGACAGGGTTGCGATGCTGTTCCTGCAAGACCACGCACAACACCTTGACATAGTATTCCTGCGTTCCTTCGGGAAAAGTGAGAGACATGCAGGACAGGATGCCGTCAACCGTCGGCCTTTCCCGGAGCCTGGCCTGGATAGAGGCTTTGTCAACCTGACCGAAATTCCTTGCCCGGTAATCATGGAGGATATACTCGAGAATGGCGTTTTTGGAAGGAAAGTGGTGGTAAAGGGCACTTCCCTGCAACCCCACGGCGGCGGCCAGTTCGCGAATCGATGTTTCGGAAAAGCCCTGGGCGGCAAAAAGACTAGCAGCACACTGAACAATTTTCGTTCGTGTCGGCGTCTTTTCCCGTCCATCGACTTCAGGATTGAACATTGCGATTCACGACGCCTTTCCCGCGTTTTGCCGCCCGCGATTTTTCTTGAACTATGAGCAAATAATCAATCTATTATATCATACAGGAATAGTGGCGGTTTGCAAGACAGAGGGGGGGGGGGGGGTATTCACACCCGGTGGTACCCCGCCCAACACTCTCC
>WRMR01000005.1 GCA_009776995.1 Planctomycetaceae bacterium
AACTTCACAAACCACGTGAAGCACGGTTAAGGTACGCACTCAAGCCAGCCAGCACGATGCACCACGCCACGAAAGGATTTCGCCCCTCGAATTCGCTCATAACCATCAACAGTGCCATTGAGCTGAAGACTTTATAAATCCCTTGAAATCGACCTCGCAAAACAAGACTCGACAAGGTAACGTAACCCGAATGAAAATAACGAATTAAATCAATCCAACTGCAATATCCGATGATACGAACTACTGATGATACTTCTTTTCGTCCTCGTGATGGGAGTCTCACCGTCATTTACGGCCGGAGAGGCAATCTCGGAGAACACTGCCCGTGCCACCCCACTGAACCACCTCGCCGTAAATTCCAACTCGCACACCTTTGATTTACCGGACTTGTATGTGATCGTCGTTGATGGGTTCGGGGAAAAAGAATGTCTTGACAAAGTTTATGGTTACGATGATGAACCATTTTATACTTTTCTCGAACAACAAGGATTGCCTGCCACGCGAAAGATTGCTCGGCAAACCTTCCGCGAGGACTTCGTTGATTCTCTTCTGAAACGCATCGTACTTCGGCAAGGTCTTCAGGATCGCCACCGCAACGGTGCGATCATCCGGACATTTCTGTAAATTCCGGCAAACGGCGAACAAGGACTGGATGTGGCAAAGTGCGCAAAACAGCACGCGAATAAAAACCGAGTTCGGACATTCGCGACCAGGATGCTCCTCATCGAAAAGTTTTCCGACCTCGCCGGCGAACCGATCTTGAACATGCTGAAAACTTTTGCTATAATTTTTCCTGATTGAGCCCATTGTTTTCCTCCTGAAAATGGTTGTCTGTAATTAACACAACCCTTTTAATAGAAAAACCTTGGGCTTGTCTATACCAATTTTTTCAATTTCTTCTTGGATTGGGAACTACTGATTATTGGCGGCGAGCAAAGAACCGATACCTTTGGCCAAACCAGGTATTATTTGCATCTGAATTGACAGACGTATGTAATTTATGTACGACATCATCTTCATGCGGTCATCGCATGGGGATGGTGTCTTTGATCAATCTCTGCAAAACATTTTTTTATTTTTCTGGTCATTTTCGGAGAAGGCCTTATGAATATCAACAGGTCTAGGTTATTAGGTTGCACCATTATTTTGGTAGCAATGGGCGTTTTGTGTCTGGTTGTTATTACGTTTGGTATAGCAGGTATTTTCACGATTGCCATAAAATATAAATATGATGCCGAACATGGACTAAACTATGTAGGTGCACAACATAAATTTTCAACGGCAATGCGAGCAGGAGATGGGCAAGGTGCTGTCTATTGGGCTGAAAAAACCGTCAAATTTGCAAATCAAGAAGGTTATAAAGACGTCAATCGTGAATTGGCATTTAATGCTTATGCTTATGAATTGGACAGACAGCACGAGAAAGCGTTAAAAATCTATCAAGAGCTTGCATTCGCGTCATCGCGATTCGAACTTGACATTTCTCGTGCGGAATACAAACAGGGAAAAAAGAAAGAAGCCTTTGTCGGATACTGTAAATATGTAAACAATCGTTTAGAAAAACTACAACCGTCACTGGAAAGTGAATGGTGGAATGAACGCAATCGAACTTTAGGGTCTGTTCGCAATAGCATTACTATGCAAAATGATAGGACGAATATGTGGTTAAGCCCCTTCCTCGAATACAAGGACTTTCTCAATTTTGTGGAGGAGGAATACCAAAAACTCGGTGAACCTCCGGAATATGCGGCGGCGATGGAACTCTTCTGGGCGATTGACACGGAAATTGATGAAAAGCATTTGCCGCGATCAGGAGCATCTGCTCAGCTTGAGGCCATGCGGGCAAAAATCCTGGCGGAGAGGAAGGCAAAGGGTGTGAAATGGTGACGGACTATGTACTGCTTGCCGGGCGGATGCCGTAACATCAAGTGACTTCTTTGCTGTTAGGTTTTCGCCAGAAATTAGTCGGCAAGAAACATAAAAATTGGCTTGTTTGGTGCCTGTTTATCAAACCAAAAAATTTGTCTGTTAATTTCTGGCAAAAGTCTTTTGATCATCAAATGGTTCGAATGACGCCGCGAATAAAGCCCACCGATTCGGCCAGACCGGGTAAGGGGTCTTTGCCTTCCGCTTCGTATTCAAAGCTGATGACGCCCTGGTAGTTGATTCGCTTCAACGCCCGGATAATCGCCGGGAAGTCAATGATGCCGTGTCCGCAGACCAGAGTTTGACCTTTTTCCGTCGCTTCGGTTTCGTCTTTGAGGTGAATGTCAAGTAGCCGTTCCCCGCATTCAATGATCGATTGGGCGGGGTCGATGTCCAAACGGACGGTGTGTCCCACATCCATGCAGACGCCGATGCGTTTGTCAAGGTTTTCGACCTTCTCCAAAACACTGTCCGGGGCAGGGTACAGACGGTCGCCGGGGCCATGATTGTGGATCGCCACAAGGATGCCGGTTTCCTTCACCTTTTCCTCGACCAGGGGCAGCAATTCGTGCTTCGGTACGCCGACAATTACCCGCATTCCCGCCGCCCGTGCGTAACGGAACGTGTTGATGACTTCCGCGTCGGAGTTCATGTAGCAGACGCCGCAACCATACAGGTCGAGTCCCGCCTTGTTACACTCTTCGGCGGCCTGGCGGCACTGTTCGTCGGTCGAATCCATTTCCAGGTGCATGGATTTGAAGCACATTTTTTTGAATTTCAGCCGTTTTGCCATCGCGATGCAGTCGGCCCGATCAAATTCCCGGAAGGTATAGGACGCCAAGCCCAATTCCAGCGGTGCGGCATTTTGGGCCGGTTGCGCCGCCTGGACAGCCGTAGTGCCAAGGCCATAAATTCCGGCAACCGCACAGGTTCCGGTCAGTAAAAAATCTCGTCTCGAAGGTTGCATGTGTCAACTCCTGTTCTTTTATTTGTAATAATCGCATTAATTTGCAAGATTGTACCGAATGCAATGATTGCGACAATCCAACGCATGATATTATAAACATTCTTCACCGTACTGCCAGTATATTTGATTTATCTTGAATCATTTAGCACTCAGTGGAGTGAAATTGCCATTTCAACCGATACGAAACAAGCTTTTTTAATATTTTACCCGATTGGTCAACAATATAACGTTCCGATGGCAGCAATTGTAGCGATCGGCGGTGATATTTTGTGCCATCACAACCTTTTCAGCAGACTTTTCAGAATTTTCGGGAATCAGAAACTATATTTCTCTATATAATGGCGACAGAGCAAGTCCGAACGTCAACGCATATCAACGGTCGGAGAACACATTTGGCCTGTCGGTTGATTCCGGCGAGGCAATTCCAATCAGGCGTTTCCTCACACGGAATCCCCAAGCCCAGACACGAGAGTCATGATGCAAGAGAACACAACTCCTGACAACGAGCCTTCCAATCCGTTTCAGTTGAATCTCAACGAAATCAAACCGGCCAACGAAGCAGTGCCCGTTCCGAAACAGACTTCAGAACCCGGGGATCAGGCTTCAGGTTTCAGGCTTCAGACTTCAGAATCCGGGGGTCAGGCTTCAGGCTTCAGGCTTCAGACTTCAGAATCCGCTTCAACCAGAAAACCTGAAGCCCGAAGCCCGAAGTCCGAAATGGTGATGCCAGACGCGGAAACCCGTGCGCAAGGATGGCTGGCGTTTGTCATCGCCATGCCCGTGCTGGCGGCGATTCTGGGTTACGCTTACTGGTCCACACTGGAGGAATTGTTGCAAACCTGGAAGAACAATATTGACTATCACCACGGTTTTTTCGTGGCACCGTTCGTCGCTTATTTTCTCTGGGTTCGCCGCGATACATTTCCCGCAAAACGGGGCGTCATCGATGCCGCATTCGGCATCATCCTGGGTACGGCATTGTTGCTGTTTTGGAGCGTGTTCCGGTATTACGTCATAATCTGGTCGATGGTGACGCTTGATTCCTGGACAATCCTGATTTGGGTCTGGGCCGTCTGTCTGATGTGTTTCGGAATTCGTGCTTTCATCTGGGCTTTGCCGTCGTTGTTGTTTTTGGCGTTCATGTTTCCGTGGCCGCATCGCTTTGAAATGCAGTTACGCGAACCGCTCCAGCATTTCGCGGCGCAAATGAGTGTTTACATCCTGCGACTGACTGGGGAACAGGCGATTGCCCAGGCGAATATCGTCCTGATGAACGATGGCCGGCAACTCGACGTTGCGGCCGCCTGTTCGGGCATTCGCGTGTTGGTTTCCGTCATCGCGGCGGCCTACGCAGCGGTGTTGCTGATGCGGCGTCCCTGGTGGCAGAACCTGCTGTTGTTCTGCATGGTCGTGCCGGTGGCACTTTTCGTCAACGCACTACGTATCGCCATGACCGGCCTGTTGATCAAACACGCGTCGGAACAAGTTGAGAGTTTCGGCTTCGAGAAGGCGACGCCGGTCGTCTGCGATGAAATTTCGGGAACGGTCATGCTGTTTCTGACGTTTGTATTTTTCGTCGTGATCGTCTGGTGGTTCGGTATGGTGTTCCGTCGTGTCGATGTTTCCGAACAACAAACGCGCTTGCGCCAAGCTGAATGACCCTGCCGATCATGATCATGGATCGAGCCGTCCCAATTACCCTGTAAGACCATTCCCATGCCAGGACCACAAAACGAATATCATTCTGACGACATGAGAGCCACAGGTTCCGCTTTGGCGAGGCAGCCTGCCGCTCCCGGTACGTCGATGAACGAACTGATCGACCGGGCGTTCCGCGAGCCGTATTATCGTTTCCTGCTGTTTCTTGCGGCCCTGTGGCGCAACTGGTACTGGGTTTTGCCTTTCAGCATCATTCTGGGCGGGCTTGTCGGGGCATTGACTTATTTGACCAGCAAGGAACAATATACATCGGAAGCATGGGTGCGGGTTTATCTGGAACAACCCTATATCGCGTTCCCGCAGCAACACAGCCGTGAGGAAGCCATCGCCATCGTTCAGGCGGCTCTCCAGATCATCAAAAGCCCCCCGATTGTGAAAGACGCCTGGCTCCGCATTACGGAAAAAGCAAAGAAAGACGGCATTGATATTTCGGAACTCCAGAAAAAGAAGGACCCGATCAAGTGGCTGACAAACAACATCAACTTGCATCAACGGGGCGAATCCCTGGTCTATATCGTCAGCTTCACCACGGAAGACCCCCGGCTTTCCGAGTTGATCCTGAAATCCGTCATTGACAGCTACTTCAAATCCGTGGAGGAAGACTACAAAAGACGCAACGACGGCGTCATCAGCAGTTTGCAGGGAATTGCGGATCAGAAAAGGAAAGAGATTGACGTCCTGAACCGGGAGTATAACAGTTATGGGCGCGAAATCGCCATGCTGGGGGGAGACCTTCCCTCGGAACTGACCAAGATGATTGTCAGCACCACGCAAACCCCGTTGGCCATGACGATCGCTTCATTGGAAGCGGAAATCGCCGCCGAGGACATCATGCTCAAGCTGAACCGCAACGTCCTGGAAGATGAATCGGAAATTCCCGACTCGGAGGTGGAAGGGGAACTCTACCAGTACCCGACCATGTTGCAGCTTCTCACAGAAAAGGCCGATCTGCAAATCAAGCTGGAAGAATATTTGGAAAAATACACATCGGATGATGCGAAGAATGTGCGGACGACACGTGACAGACTCGAAGCGATCGACAAGCAAATCGAAAAAGCCCGTGACGAACTGCTGCCCGACTTGAAAACGCGATGGCGGGCGACTTTGCGGCAAATGGCGCACCGTGAAATTATTGCGTCGGAAAAAAGAATCGAGCAACTGAAAAAACAGATCGAGTCGCTTCAGGCCTCGAACGTCAAGAACCAGACGCAAGACGCCAACGTCGTTGAAATCGTCAATAAGGCGGTTGAAACACTCACGACGAAGAATCGTGAAGAGCAGGTTTACGGTATCCTGATGCAGCGGATCGGCATATTGAGAACGGAAAAAGACGCCCGGGATCAGGTTGACCTGATCTCACCGGCGCATCTTCCGGATTTTCCCGACAGCAACCGACGTTTGCGTCAAAGCCTGTTGTGCTTTATACTGGGCATGGCGATGCCGGTGTTACTCGCCTGGGGACGGGAGCTGCTCTGTCCGAGATTTTACCACCTGAGCCAGTTCCCGCTCATGTTCCCGAGCGTCGTGTGGGAAACGGTTGCCGGCCTGACCCGTTCGGGACTTGAAACGAGTATGAGCAAACGTCAGAAACAGGCATTTTATTTTTCCGTGGACGAAATCTGCAACAACCTCTGTTTCGGACGCTCGTTTGCCGGAAACCGTGTTTTCCTGTTTTCAAGCGTGCGCAACGACGACGGGCAAGCGTTGCTTGCATTGTCCGTGGCGGAAAAAATCGCCCTGATGCGGCAGAAACCCGTCCTGCTGATCGACGCCCACGGTGCCAGTCCGCGACTGAGAAACCTGGTCGGCGTCGAAAGCAAAACAAGTCTGACCGACGTTTTGGCCATGCGTTTGAGCCTCAACGAGGCCATCGTGCGCGACTCGCAACAGCAGCACCTGTTTTTCCTGCCCGACGGGCCGTCGCCTAGCAATTCGTTCATTGACCTGTTCAGCGACGGGAAATTCGAAATGCTGCTCCGCGAACTGCGAAACCATTATTGTGCGATCATCATTTCGACCCCGCCGATGGAACGTTCGTCCGGCTCCCATGTGTTGTGCCACTATGCCGACGCCGTTGTGATGGCACTCCGCCTTTACGACACGCCGCGTAAAAACACCGAACGATTGTATGAGCGTTTGTATGAAGTCGGAAAACCGATCAGGTCGTTTATGATTTCCGGCATTGCCGCAAGAGAATAATACAGAGTGCAGTTGCGCTGTTGGTGATCTCAAGTGGAAAAACGAAATTATTAACCAGGGAGATTAATATGCAGAATCATGAGATGTGCAAGGGTCGTTGAATGTTTCCCATTCCACGATCTGACCTCTCCATTCCGCACTCACCCATCAGGTAAAATCATGCGTAAGATACAAAATGAGAATCGCTCCATGAAAGACAAAAATGACTATACCGGTCCGATGTTCACGATCCGCTGGAAATGGCTTTTGGGAACGTTCGCGTTCATGGCCGTTTTGGGAGCGGCTGTGGTGACCGTTTATTTTTTCCGGACCAAAGATCAGACCGAATTCCGGATTCAAGTTCTGCGTGACAAGGAAGAAGCCGGCCGATGGCGCGAGGGAATCCGGCAGCTGGCACTTTATCAGCAGGAAAAGCCCAACGACGTCGATGTTCTCCGTGCCTTGGCGGAAGTCTATGACCGGAACGGCATCGGGATTTCGGACTGGCGTAACGCCGCCAATTATTACCAGTTGTTGCTCGCTCACGTTGCCTCCGACGAGGAACGCCTGGAAGCCCTGGAAAAGCTACTCGACAACCAGCGGAAGTCCTCGGATTCCGAAGGGATGTTTTCGACCATTCAGACCATCCTCGCCATGACCCCGGAGCATCCTGCGGCCTGGAGATGCCTGGTCATTGTCCGCACCCCGATGCTCAGTACGGGCGTTTATCAACCCGGCACCGGCGAGCCGGGGTTCTTTGATCTGCTTGTGAAAAAGGCATTGGAGCTGAACCCGAACGACGCCGGTCTGGTCAACACTTACTCCCGGTTGCTCCGGAGCGACAAAAAAAATGACCTGGACTGTACCTCTCAGGAATTTCGCAACACGCCCCTTGCAACGCGAACGGCGGAAGCCGACGCCCGGATGGCAGAACTCGTGAAAAACAACCCGGACTCGCCGGAAGCTCTCCTCATGGATTATGAATACCGCAGGTACTTCCGATTGCTCGACCCGGAAGCGACTGAACTCGACGAGGCGTTGGTCAAAGTCCAACAACTGGACCCGAACAACCCTGTTGCCATGATGTATGCCGGCATGTTTTACGAACAAAAAGCTTTGCGAATGAAGTACGGTCAAAGCCCGGACGAATATCCCATTCACCGTCAGGAAGCGATTGACCGGTTCGAGCAAATGATCCAGGCGGCACCTTTTCATCCTGCGGGATATCTCCAGCTCAACACCGTTTACGAATTGGATAGCGAGCGGGAGAAACAAATTGAAATCCTGGAAAAAGGCAACAAGGCTTTGAATTCCGGCAATCTGGCCATTCTCGTTCCGCTCGTGTCGGCTTATCTGGAAAACAACGATCCCAAAAATGCGGAACGGTGCATTCGCCAGATTCAGGACCTGGCGGAACGCAATCGCGGGATGATACCGGCCGATTCCCTTGGCATCATGCGTCAGATTGCAACGCTTCTGGAAGGTCAAACCTTGGCCATTTCCGGGCAACCGATGGAGGCGATCGCGAAATTCCGGAGCGTGTTTGAACCGACCATCCCACGCAGGATCGAAATTCGCCTGGTCTATACGTCTTTGATGATCCATGCGCAATTACTGGTCGAGACGGTCAACCTGGATTCGGCGGTTGGGATTTACGAACAGACCATCCGGTATCTTGAATCAGAGGCCTTCACGGATGCCCCGATGAATTTCTCCCGTTTGGAGAATTTCACCCGTTTGGACCGGGCATATCTCAGTCACATCGCGGTTTTGCGGCTGTTGGGATACTCAGGGAACGTGGTCACGGCGGCCATGAACCGCTATGTGGAGTTCCTTCACAAGGAGCTTGCAACCTCGCCGGATAACCAGATGATTCGTCTTGCCCTCGCGTCGGCCTTGTTCCAACAAACCGTGGAACTCCCTGCGGACCGCCGCAACTGGTCGGAACTGGACCAACTGCTCGAAATCCTGCAACACCCCGCCAGTGGCCCCGTCGTGCCGCCCTGGCAGGTGGATTTCCTGCAAGCATCCGTCACTTGGGAAAAGCTCGGCCGCTCACGGAGCAATATTGAAGAAGTCCTCATGCCGCTTCGCGTCGCGGAAAACAAGTACAATGCCGATGTGACTTTCCTCGTTGCTCTCGAAGATGCTTATCACAATTACAATTCCTCAAAGGACTGTGACCGTGTCCTGGAACAAATCCGGGTATTTCCTGACGGTCTGCCGTACTGGTATTTGATCAAAGCCATGCGTGCCGAGCAACTTGGTAACGCACTCGAAGCCAAACGGCTCATCGACGAAGCCATGACCGAACTGCCGGAGGCTCTCAAGGGCGTTTTTCTTTCCGTGCAGAAAACCCTGGAACTATCCCTTGAAGAATCCAAAACGAGTATCGTTCGTGAACGTCAGACGCTCGAACGGTTGCGTCTGACAAACGCAGACAATCCAACAATCCCGACCCTGTTTCAGCAGGGGTTGATGGAATTGGACTTTGGCAATACTGCGGCGGTTGCCCAAGTGGAAATCGAACTGCGGAAGCTGGAAGGCAAGGACGGAACGCTTTCCCTGTTTCTGGAAGCGGAGCGTTTGCTCCAGGAAGCTGTGGACGGGAACGACCCGAAAATCGAAAGTGCCAGGGCGCACCAACAGATGCTGGTCCGCAAACGGCCGAACTGGGAATACACCTACCTTTTGACCTCTGATATGGAAGACAAAGCCGGCAACGAGAAAGGAGTCGCCGAAGCGTTGGCCAGAGCCATCGAGATGGGAAACCGGGACCCGGTGCGGTATCGCGACCTGATCGAGTTGTACCGCAAAGCCGGTCAGGAAGACAGAGCACAGGCGGTTTTTGCCCGGGGAATCACCATGTTTCCGAACCTCATGGCCGGATTTCATCTCCGGCTTGACCCGCCCTTCCAGACGTTTTTCGTGAGCTTCAACCGTGCCATCCGGCGGGACGATGTCGATGTGGCCAAACAAATCGCCGGGCAATGGCTCGCTCTGGCGGAAAAGAACAATGTTGATCCGCGTGAAATGGCTGTTTTTTATTCGATTATCGCTCAGAGTCTTTACAATATCGACCAACTGGAGGTTGCGGAACAATACTTCTTCAAGGCGGCGGAAAGCGGTGGAGAAACAATGTTGCCGCTGGCCAGATATTTGGCGGAAACCGGAAAAATGCAGGAAGCCATGGACAGGATTTACACGGAAATGACGCGTTCGGAAACGCCGGAAGTGTTTTTACTGCCCGTTCTCGCACTGATGCGGGACTATGACTATGACCCTGCCTGGGTCGAACCGTTTGATACTTATGTCCACAAGGTTCAACCCTCGCAAATCACGGATAACGGCAAACTGTCACAATACATTGAGTATTGGGTGATTCGGGGAAAGAACGATCTGGCACTGCCGTTCTATCGCCGCTTGAACGAATTGTCGGCCAACAGCGCGAACATCCTGAACGACCTGGCTTACCTGACGGCTTTTCAGGAAACGGACGACAGTGCCGTTCGGGAGGCCAATATCAATGAAGGACTCAACCTGATCAACAAGGCGATCACGCTGGAGGAAACCAACGTAAATCTGGTTGATACCAAGGGATTAATCGTCCTGTTGCAAGACCGTCCTGCGGAAGCAGTGCCGCTGTTTCGAAAAGCGGCGGAATTGTCGAACCAGGCAATCATTTATCGCCTGCACCTGGCTGTGGCTTTGTTGCGGAGTCAGGAAAAAGATTTGGCGCAAGAGGAATTTGCCGGGATACGTGAGATGCTTGTTCCGCAAATTGATCTGTTGCCGGAAAGCAATCAGAATTACACACGGGAGCTGCTTGATGCGTTCCCGGAGGAAAATTGAGTGAGGCATGAAGTATGCTTTTGCGGGTGATTCGGTGGCGGTCGCAGCGTGACCGCCCTGCCTAAAGCCTGAAGTCTGAAGCCTGAAATGAAAGGAAATGACGCAAAATGACACTCCCGCGTACCTTGATTTGTCTGACAGTCATCGCGGCCGTCACCCTGGCGGCCAATTTTGTCATGTCAAAATACAAAGCCGACATGGAACGCAACGCCATGAAATACGCGGACCTGATGGACCGTATTCCGCCGGAGATTGGCGAGTGGAAGCGAACGAAAGCCGCTGAATTGCCGTGGTATGCCCTGGAACAGTTGAAAGTCAGCCGTGCGGAAAACTGGACTTACGTCAACGAACAGACCGACGAATACGTCCATGTTTCATTCCTGGTCGGCCCGACGGGACGTTTGAGCGTTCACACGCCCGAAGCCTGTATGGATGGCCAGGGCTATGCGATCAGCCAGAGTCGCCAACGCGAATCGTTTTCCGCGATGGATTCGTCCCCCGGGAACGACGAAGACGCCGATAACAGCGACGACCGGGACACATTTTGGCGGGTTGCCATCACCAGCAAGGTGCTTTCCGATTACCAGATTGTCACCTATTACGCCCTGGGGACAGGCAAGCGGTGGTGGGCAAAGAACGAACCTCGCTATGAACTGGCTCAATACCCGTTCGTGCTGAAAATGCAGGTTGAAACAGCGACGACTTCCGAATCGGAAAGCTACAATGCCGCACGCAGTTTTCTCAAGGCATTTCTGCCGGAAATCGCAAAAGTTTACGCCGAAACCGACCTCGAAGGGGAGTACGGCAAATAATCGCAAAGTGCAAAACGCAAAGAGTCGAATGCTGAATGCAAAGTATGTTGTTCGTCATTCGCCAGATTGACTTTTGAATCACTTTGCACTTTGCACTTTGCGATTTGCGATTTCTTCGTACTGGTCATACAGATCGAACAGCACATCGCGGATATTGCCCTGGTGACGTTCGAACAATGATCGGCACAGAGTCTCATCAGGCGGTTCGAGGTCGGGTTGATCCTGGAACAGATGCCCGATGATATATTGTAATGTCTCGAATGTCGGTTCAGTTCGCAGAAGCACAGGCAATCGCCATGCCGGGTTGTGCGTGGTGATCAAAAGACCGCATTTTCCCTTCCGACAGGACAGTCGCAGCCTGATTTTTTGGGCAAGAGACAGTTGCTCGTATCCGTCAATGGCGGCAATGAGTGGTTTTTCTGACGCTCTCTCTTGATATTGCGCAACAAGAACGTTCTGGTGGACCCAAAACTCGCGTGATAGTGTCCGCTGCCTGTCGTGCAGAGTGAAATGATTGACGATGTACCCTTGCTTTTCAAGAAATTGCACAAATGCGATAAGAAAAGTCGTCTTTCCCGTACCATGACCACCGATGATTTGCGATTGATAATTGAAACCGCGAAATGCCGCAGAGAAATCTTGAAAAACTGGAACTCTCCGCTCACAACAAGAAAATTCATCACCCCGGAACGAGTAAGGAATTTTTCCGGGGGTTGTTTTTCTTGTCGAAAATGGGTTATGTTTCACAACAAGATATCATCTTGATACAGGTGCTGACGCGGAATAATAATTGGCCGCCACAATTTGGCTTCCGCTGGGAACATATTGCGATGTGGTATTGGGGGAAGTTTGAATGGTTCTTGATCCCGCAGACGTGGTTCCCGTTGACTGTCGCGAAAATTCGCTGTTATAGTCCCGTTGTGGATTCGCCGAATTTTGATAACCGTCCACATAATAACTGCCACCTGAGTATCCACCGAACGACGATCCAGCACGATAACCGTCACCAGCCATACCGTTTGCGACTGGACTTCCGGTGATATCCGTGTAAGAGGCACACATTTTGCATCCGGAAAACATCACCAAACACAACAAAATACTGCAAAATGAGACAAGACGCAACATCATGATATTGCTCCACTAATTCATGGTTGATTTTTTGTTGCAAAATTGCAACACTTATGATGAAAAGCCTCTTCCGAAAAGCTCGTCACAGAAATATTCTATCGGCCTTAAAAGCAAAACAATCCTTAAAAAAGATAGACTTTACCACATATTTTTCAAAGAAATGGCTGTTTTCCATTTTTTCATTCAAGATACTCTTGAGAATGGCTATCATAATCGGGTTTTATAGATTATACTTACTGTTTCATTATTGCACACCGGCATGAATAATTGAGATAATGATATGTTTTTCCATTAATTCCACATTGTTTTCGCATACTCAAGAATCAGTGTTTTTTGTCCGATTTGCTCATGTATTGTAATTGTCTTATTTTGTTCACAATGCTTATATTCACTATCCATATTCTCGTCCAAGTTTTTTAGTTTTTGGCACTCCATTTGCTTATACAGCTTTTCATCGCCTGTCCGTTTTGAAAAATATCAAATAACATTGGTTGGGCGTATTTCCAATCCAGTCATGGAAAAATGTACTGCCGAACGCCATTGGACTGGTATTCATTTTGTGACCTTTGTGAAAAGCATTTGTGGCCTTTGTGTTAAATATTTCAACACAAAGAACACAAAGGGATGCACAAAGCTCGCAGACATCAATGCTAAAGTCCATGGCGTTGTGCGGTATATCACTTTTTTACAATGAATCAACAACCCCCTTTTCCTTTGATTGCTTGACATGTTCCGCATGTCAAACCTCCAGTTAAGAAAGTCACACATCATGGTTATGAACAACACCAACACACCGGTTGAGAGTCCGGTTTATTCCCAAGTCTCAACACCTGCCAAGCCCCAGTATGCAATGGACTTCAATTTTTTTGATCTGTTGACGATCATGAAGCGTCAGTGGGGATTGATCATTTTCGGCATCTTGTTTTGCGTCATCCTGGGAATCCTGTACTACGCCAAGGCGGAACGGCTGTATCGATCGGAGTCGCAACTGTTCATCATTGAACGGAACACGCAAGCGGCTATCGATCCGGGGGCGGCGTCATACACGAATGTGCAAGACGCTCTTTTGTCAACGCACAGCATTATCCTGAAGTCATCGGAATTGCTTTTGAAAGCCTTCGAGTCCCTGAAAACGGAAAACAACCCGGAATTGGACAGTCTTTGCAATTCCAGGGAAAACGTGATCAAGTATCTCAAGGATAATCTCAATGTCGTGAAAGGCGGTGAAGGAAAATTGAAGGGTGCCATGGTTTTGACAGTGACGTTTACCAGCCCTTCACCGCACGAATCCGAAGCCGTTCTTTCCGCAGTTGTCAAAACGTATATGGATTATGTCAGGAAAGAATATAGCGATCCCACAGAACAATTCACCGAGCTTTACAAAGCATCAAAAGCGGACTTGGAAAATCAGTTTGACAAACTCCAAAAAGACATGACGGCATTTCGTCAGGAACACCCGGATTATCTGGTTCTGACCGGATCCACAACGACGACGCAACACCTCCTGTCAAAAAACTACGATGAGCAAGAGACGCTCCAGAGAAATTTAACGGAGTTGAAAACCCACTTGGCTTCGCTGGAGAAAATTTCGGCTGCCACGGAAACCAACAGCGAAAGTGACATACTTGGGGCAATTCTGGCCATTTTTTCCGAAAAAGATTCGGCTTACGGATTTCTGAAAGACATGATGAAAAGCGAGCTTTTTTCCAATCCTGAGATGCAAAGTATAAAAGAGTGGAATAAGGTTCAGTATTCGGCCACATTCACGACTTTGCTGAACAAGCAAATGGAACTGCTCGTCGTGGTCGAAGGTGTTGCCGGTCAGGAAGGCCCCCAAGTCAGACGTCTCAATGAATCAATCGACTTTTTAAAGAAAACTTTGGAGCAAATCGTACAGCAAGAACAAGAATCCGCAATCAAACCATTTATCAACTCAGCGTTTGACCTGTTGAAAACCCTGAAAACCAAAGTCACGGAATCCGTTGCCGCCCTTGAATCCCAATTGGATGAAATCCAGACCAGGATTGCACAATTGGAAGAGAAACTTCGGGAACAGGGTGTTTTGGAGCTGGAATATCAAAACTTCGTGATGCAACGTTCCATGACGGAAGACATGATCCGGCAGGTGGGCAATAAACTGGAAGCTCTGGACAAAATTACGTCTTCGGTCGGTTTGAATGTGGACCAAATTGAAATACCGCGACTTGCCGAAAAACCGGTTTGGCCCAGTCTCACCATCGTTCTTGGACTTGCCGGCGTCGTGGGAATACTCATGGGTTGTGTTTTGGCCTATTTGGTTGACCTGATGGACAGGACTTTCCATTCGCCGACGGAAATCGGCAACATGATCGGCACACCCGTTCTGGCCCAGCTCCCAAAATTACACATGGTCCAACGCAAACGCAAATGGTTGCGTAACCAGAAAAAACTCGGTCTCGTTGCGTCGGAAATCGTGGCCTACCACAAACCGAAATCCCCCGAGGCCGAAGTCTTCCGCGGTTTGAGGACATCATTGTTGGTTGGGATGAAAGTCCAGAGCAAGACCGTACTCCAGGTCACCAGTACGAACCCGCACGACGGGAAAACAACGATCGCTACCAACCTGGCCGTATCAATTGCCAACTCCAACCGGCGGGTCCTGCTGATTGACGGCGACTTGCGTTCCCCGAACCTGCATTCGATTTTCGGGATCGCCAACGGGACGGGGTTGTCCAATTACCTGCACGAGGAAAAACAATTCGACGATGTCTTGCTGACCACGCCAATTGCCAATCTGTCGTTGGTTACGGCGGGAGACAACCGTAAAGACGCTGCGGAAATTCTCTCCTCGCCATTGTTCAAAAAATTCCTTGACGAAGCAAAAGAAAAGTTTGACTTCATTGTTTTGGATACGCCGCCCGTGTTGGCCGTTTCCGATACGTGTATCATGGCATCCGAAGTGGACAATGTTCTGTTGGTGGTGCGCGCCGTCAAGAATGGACGTCCTTCCGTCTTGCACGCCTCCTATCTGCTCCGCGAAGTGGGAGCCAATATTTGCGGCGTCGCCGTCAATACGTTCAGGAGCCACAGGTTCTACAACACGCACGGCGGCAACCGTGAAGGCTACGGGTACGGTTATGGCTACGGCTATGGTTACGGCTATGGCAACAGCAATGCGTATGGCTACGACGACGAACCGGAACGTGAAAAATCCACCCGGAAAAACCAGAAAACCACCGTTGCGTCCTAAGAATGTGTCATTAACCAAAACCAAGACTTTTCGCAAGAAACAGCAGCAGCCGGGAACGCAGAGAGGTCACGAAGTGACCGGAGAGAGTGGTTTCCACCTGAAAACCTCCTGGTTGCTGTTGAGTTAAAGACACATTCCAAGCCGGGATGTGGCAGGGCGGTTGTCACGCGACCGCCGCAACAATCAAGTGCCGCGTGGGTGACCGGACGGACGAACCGAAAAAACCGCTGCTTTCAGTTTGAGTGACTTTCCTGAATCGCAGCGCATGAAAGACATGAGGGGAAACTCTCGTGTCTTTTTTTGTGTGCCGGTCAACGTTCCGCCGTTTGGCGTTTTTTGGCAAGATACGCGGTCATTCCTTTCGCATCACCGACAATGACCTGCTGGACTTCGTTCTGGAGGTCGGCCAGAATCTGCACGGTCATGATGACGCCAAGAAAACCGGCCATTTCGCCGACTTCCGCGACAAGCTCGGCAAGAAGTTTTTCCCGATTCTTTTTCGATTCGGAAAAAAGGTAGCGTTTTTGCGTTTCCACGTCGGCAAAGCGGGGGTAAATGACGCTGTGCATTCCGAAGTACCCCAAACCAGGTGCCGCTTCATGGTGTTCGACGGGAATGACGACGTCGGCGTCCACCAACGCGCGGTTGAGCAAAACCGGGGAATCGTCTTTCGCCACCGCCAACATGGCGAGGCATTGTGGGTCGAGCGGATTGTGTACGACAACATGAATCGACGCACGATGCTCTTCCGGCAAGGCGTCCCGAAACGGCTGTTCGTACATTTTCCGCTCTTGTTCGAGCATCAAAACCGACACGTCCTTTGCATCAAGGCCGGCGGAAATCACTTCTGTAACAATTGCCGCCAGCAATTCCGGCCTGCGTACCACAAAAGCATCGGCGGCAATGACCACCTGATCGCCCGGATAAACCACCTGGGAAATGTGGGGAAAATTGACGGGGTGCTTAAATGCCTCTGCGATGAGCTGTTTCATGGCATAACACTTTCCTGAAAGAACACAGCCAGCCAGACGGTCGGTTCATGGTGAGAAGTCGAGCCGACGCGGTGTTTTTGACGGGGCGGAATCAAAACATGATCGCCGGGAAGCAATCGCAGCGAGTGGTTTTCAAATTCGAGGACCGCTTCGCCTTGCAAAACAACAACCCATTCATGTTCCTGTTGATCGTACCAAAATCCCGGTGGACTTGATTGCCCGGTCGAAACGATGCGTTCGATGCGGACGTAGTGCGCTGCCACAAGTGTTTCGGTCAACTCCTCCGAAAGAATTTTCGGCAAGCCTGCAAAAAGATTGGTCGCATGATCATCGGAAATCAAAGCCGTCCCTGTGTCTGAATGATTCGGCTTTCTGAACCATTGAAGGATCATCGCAAAAAGACTTGCGTTTTTATCACCACCGACGTAATGATCCAACACGTAAAAAAAGAAGTAATAGAACCGACAGGCCGACCAGACACAAATGGCAAGCAATGCCAATTCGTACCCGCAATTGTCGGTCAACAGGAGCATCACGGCAGTCATGACGACCAACAGTCCGAACAGTCCGGCCTTCAACCAGAGCAATAACGGCGACTTGATGTCCGCGTAAAAATTCATGATGATGTGAGGGAGGTTCTCGGTAACAATTCAGTGGAAAAGTGGAAAATGTGAAAATCATGCCCAAACCAGCTTCAGATTCTCTATCATCTGTCGGTCGGTGTCCGGCGTGACGCCGCTGGTGGTCAGGTAATGGCCGGTCATCAGGGCGTTAGCACCGGCACTGAACATCATATTTTGCTTGTCGGCAAGAATTTTCGGACGGCCGCCGCAAATTCGCAACGATGTTTCCGGCATCAACAACCGGAAAAGGGCAATGATCCGCAAGGCTTCTTCTGCGGAAAGCGGTTCCCGATGGGCCATCGGCGTATCGGGATGGGCGTGCAAAAAATTGAGCGGCACACTGGTAACACCCAGTTCCTTGAGACATATTGCCAAATCCGCGCGATCTTCCCAGCTCTCGCCAAGCCCGAATAACGCCCCGCTGCACACTTCGAGTCCGGCGTTAATTGTCTGTCGGACGGTTTCGTAACGTTCCCGCCAATTCTGCGTGGTGCAAATGGCTGGGTAAAATGACTCCGAAGTTTCAAGGTTATGGTGATAGCGCGTCAATCCCGCTTCTTTGAGTCGAACGAGCGAATCGCAGTCGAGTTTCCCCAGCGAGGCACACATTTTGATGCGTCCTGAACGGGAAACGATCAACACTGCGTCTGCAATGACCTCAAGCTCGCGCGGTGAAACGCTTGCTCCGCTGGTGACAATGCCAAAGTGCATCGCTCCGCAATCGGCGGCAGCTTCGGCGTCCTCCACCAGTTTTTGCGTCTCATATAACGGGTATGCCGGGATTTGCGAGTTGTGTCGCGTATTTTGCGAACAAAAGTCGCAATTATTGGCACACAGGCCGCTCTTCGCGTTGACGATCATGCAAGTTTCGACCACATTGCCAAACGTCTGCTCTCGCAACTTGCTCGTGACGCTCAACAGTTCGTCGAGCGGCAGTTCCGTTGCCTGCTTCAAAGAATGGTGGGACATTTCATCCACTCCTTGCAAACACAACCAAGGCGTGCATGTTTTCCGGCGGAGTGCCGCGCGGGACTTCGCAACCGGCGGTAATGATGGAGTTTGCTCCCGCTGCGGCGCGGCACTCGGCGAGTTTTTCGACGATGAGTTCCGGCGTACCGTTTTTCATGACCTTGACCGGGTCGATGTTGCCCGCAATCACCTGGCTTGGCCCCATGGCCTCACGCGCCTTGGCCATGTCAACCATCGAATCGAGATCGATGAAATCGGCACCGCTCTTGGCCATCATGGCTGTGATGCGGTTCGTGTTCCCGCAGATGTGCAGACGAACCTTTGCCCCGAAGCCATGAATCGCCGCAATGAGTTTCTGTTCGAACGGCAGCACGAATTGCTCGTACAACTTCGGCCCGACCAGTGACGCGGCGGCGTCACCCACACCGATGAGTTCGGCACCCGCATCAATCTGTGCCTTCGCAAACCGGATCGCGTTCTCCGTCACAAAATCGAACAGTTCGGTGACAAAGCCCGGATCGTCAAGGAAATCGGTCATGAGGTGGTTGATGCCGCGAATGTCGGAACTTTCGGCACAGGGGCCTTCGACCCAGCCTTCGACGAGACGCGTTTGCCCGACTCGTTCGGCCAAGAGTTCGGCGGCCTTGATGCGGTCGAGCGTCCGGCTGCCTTCGCAAAACAGATCAAGCGGCTTGAGTTGCCTGAACGCGGACTTGTCGGCAAGCAGTGCGTTGGTCTCGTCGATGGCAGGCGGCTGGTCATCGAAGTAGATGATGTTCGCCCCGTAACCCGACGCCTCGCGTGCCGGGTCGGAAATACACGAGACATGGTCGATGTGATACGTTTCCCCCGTCACAATCTGGGCTTCGACCAGCTTGCGGCAGTCGGTGACGTACTCACGGTAACTGACGCCCAATGTGTCGGCGGCGAACATCATCGTAATCGGCATGTTCGGAATTTGGTTCACCGGTTCACCGGCCAGCAAGTTCAAAATACGCTCACGGCCTGTCATGGTTTGATCTCCTGTGTATAAAAGCCTGTTGTCATGGCGGTTAGGACTCGCGAAAAAATAAACTTGTGAGATCGTTCTGAACCGCGACAATCACGGAGTGGTCGTTTGTGTTCGCTGTGACTGCCGTCCCTTGGCTTGCCATGAGGTGACAAAACCAAAACTTCATTTTTACCTCATTTCATCAAAGGAATCAACCTCAGAAAGTGTCTTTAACCAAAGTTTTTGCACAAGAAACAGTAGTCGGGAACGAAGTGCAAGAACAGTAGCCGGGAACGCAGAAAGGTCACGAAGTGGCCGAACGGAGTGACCGGAGAGAACGGTTTCCACATCAAAACCAATCACTCCGCTACGCTCCGTTCCCGGAAGCTGTTAATTTAAAGACACATTCTCAGTAGAAAGAATCGCACCACAAGAACAACCTCATTTCAATCAGAGCTGCGACAGTCATGGAGCGGTTGTTCCAGTGCGACCGCTCCGTAACCGTCGCGGCTCTGATGGAACGAATCAACTTATTTCGGCGCGAATCCCAAACCGCGATTAGTTGAATTGCGGCACCATTCGCGTTGGGGAGACGTTTCGTCGCAGTGGCGTGCGGGTTGTGGAAGGCGTTCTCGTTGCGGGCAGTGTCGCCGGTTGCGCTGAGGATGGCGTATCGGTTGTCAGCAAGGGGATGCCGCCGTTGGTCGTATTGGACGAAGCGGGTGTGTTGGTCGAGGCGGTTGGTGAAGAGAAGTCAAGTGTCGGAATCGCCGGAGCTTGTGCCGGCGGCGGCAAAGGCGATCCGGGCGGCAGTTCAACCGCCCCCGGTTTTTCCGAGGCGAAAATGCTGTCTTCGAGGAGTGGTTGTTGCAAAGTGAAGGTTTCCTGTCCGGTCGGCGTTTGTCCCGAAGCGGCATCCGGCTTCGGGGGGGCAAGGGTCGGCGTACCGGATGGCGAACCTGATCGTGCGGTACCCGATGTGGTGTTGGAGGGAGTGGTAGTGGACGACATGTTGCTGGACTGCGTTGGATGATCTGTCGGAACAGTGGGGTACAAGACCTGTTGCGACGAAGGTGAAACGACTTGCGGCAATGAAGGCGGCAAATCGGCCTGGGAACTCGAAATGGGGGCCGATTGATCCTGCGGGACCGAACGAACATCGGCAGCACTGACGTTGATGGGTGCGTTGGTCGATAGGGTGCCTTGAACACTCTGTGGCTGAATGGTCACAGCAGGAACGATCGGCAATTCGCCAATCCGCATGACGGTGGTTGCGGCTGGTTGTTCTGCGACATACGTGGTCATCTGTGACGCAGACAGGGGAACCGTTTGCACCGGAACAGCCTGTGCCGGGGGGGATGGCACAGTGCTGACCGGGAACAAACGGTTGACAATTCGTCGTTCAGATGTGTCCGAAGCAACCGGCGCAAGGGGACTTCCGATTGTCGTTCCGCCAATCACAGTATTGGCCATGGTTGCGTCTGCGCTTGCCGGAGTGTATCGGACAACCTGTTTCCGGTGCAACCACGGCAACACGGATTCGGTGTGTTTTTCCTGCCAGGTTGTCACGTAACCGCCGAGTCGCGGGTCATAAACACTAACTTGTTCATAAGTTACGTCTTTGATTGTCGAATAGGTCCACTCGTAATCAATCACAGGTTGGGCGGGCGACACTTGCACCGCCGGAATGATATTCGACGCGGTTGTTGCGGAGTTTGGCCAGACGTAACTTGCACTAATGACGCCACTTGAGGCTACGCCGTTTGCCGCAATCACACCGCCGGACGGTAGCGTTGTTGCACCGGGCGTTCCGAGCATCAGGTTCGATTGCATTGTGGCCGGCGCACCAGCGTCCATGACGGGAACAAACGGCGTTTCCGTCATAAGTGGCGGCGGGATATAGGGATCGGTCACGGTCGTACGTGAACCCCTGCCGCCCCAGAGAAACTCGCTCAAATCAGACGCTTGAACTTCTGAAGCTATGGAAAACGCCACAGAAATAAAACAAACCCACTTGCCCACGTTGAATTGACGCATCATCCCACCTCGCTCTCGTGACACACATTTGGTAATATTACGAAGCCTGTCAGGTAATTTTTCTTCAAATTGAGATAAACTGGAATTTTTTCGACTTTTTTCTGATATTCATGCTTAACATTAGCATTTTACCAAACTCAATGCAAGAAAGTGTAGTTCGGGAAAAATTTTTTTGTGTAAAAATTTTTTGATTTTGCGGACTTTGTGCAAAAAAATGACTTTCGGGCTTCAATAGTCTATTTTATATGGATCCCTGTACCAAAAGTCTGAAGTCTTGGCCAATTGACGCCATGTATGATATAACTATCCGTACAAAACTATCGGGAATATTTTATTCCGATACGACTCGCAATGCAAATCGTATTAAAATGTGAGAATAAACACTGCGTCTTCAGCGATCTCCGCAGACAACAAAAATGCCCGGTCATAGTCGGGGGGAACAACATGTCGATGTTTGATGACAACCGCTATTGCTGGCGGGAAACCTATCTCGTGATGCTGGACCGGCTCAAGCGACCGGCAGCGGCGGAAATGGTGCAACGTATTCACAAATTGAACGACCGCCTCGAAATCAAAGTCGCCTGTTCCGGTACAAATGATTTGCTGGAATCGCTGATCGCGATTGCACCGAATGACAGTGCGGCGGTCGAAATTCTCTATCGTGAAGGTTCCGAAGTCGCGGCGGAGTTTGCCGCATTGGCCGATGAACTGGAACGGCATGAATTAACTGCCAAAGAGCGAAAGAAGATTGCCCGGGCAAGGGAATTGACTGCAAAAATCGAATTGCTGCATTTTGAGCAAATTAGAGAAACCACGGCCACGAAGCAGAATTTCCCGACGAGATTGAGTTTTCCGCGATACAGCCATTTCATCAAAAACCTCACACAGGAGATGAAGCAACCGGACGACGAACCAGACGAGTTCGACCTGGCTGAACGTCTTGACCCTAACACGCTGATTCGGATTCTCCAGCTGGCCGTCCAACTGACCGAAGGAATTGCCTTTGATCCGGCCAGCGGCATTGTTCTTTAGAATGTGTCTTTAACCAAAGGCTTTTCGCAAGAAACAGCAGCCCGGAACGCAGAGAGGTCACGAAGTGGCCGAACGGAGTGACCGGAGAGGGCGGTTTCCACCCAAAAACCGGTTACTCCGCCACACTCCGTTCCCGGTTGCTGTTGAGTTAAAGACACATTCTTTGACTTCCATCCGTAAAAAAACTCCCGGATCGACTGTCCCAAGGGGGGCGGGACTGAATCGTACTTGCATCCGGGAGCGTGGAAAAGGACACGGTTTCAAAAGACAGCGTTTCGTGATAACAATATCAACCCCACAATGAAGCCGGAAAAAAAATTGACGAAGTGTTTCGATGTGCATCATGCCGACGAAGACACTCCGCAGACCGCAGACAGTACATATTTTTCGGCACAATTCTGTCATTGCCCCGCATGGCATGTACGTCCATGTGCAAGGTCTGAAAAGGTAACACCCATCCTTGCGTGTCACGAGGCTAAAGGATAGAAAAAAAACAGTTTTTCGTCAAGGCGAATTTGCGTTTTTTCTTGAAAAAAACCGGATTTGTCAAGGAACACAAAATGAAAAAGATGGGTACTATTTCGCATGGTTCGCGTCAAAAAAATCCATAGTGAAAGTTCGTCCACCTGAAACCGGGAATGCCCCTAAACATTTTTGTCACAAAACTGCTCGAAATTCAAATTTTCTCCCTTGAAAAACCTGCCCGAATGGAGTAGGATAACTGTATCACAACGGGAGAGCGGAATGAACACGGACGAGCCACAATCGACGCAACAGAACGAAACCAAACTTCAGGCACAACACGATCCCTGTTTCAGGTCAACGTTCAGCGGACCGTCATTGTTTCGCAAGGATGTGACCGAACGAATATTGTGAATTTACCAGAAAATAAAACACAATCTGGGCGACCCGCAATACCGCAATCGCTGACTGAAATTGTTGCGTTACGCAATGTCCAGTTCGAAGTACCTGTCGAAAGACGATTTTATTGAGGTGACCAATCAAATGAGAAAATTTGAAATTTTGATGGGTTTTGTGCTGATAACAATTCTTTGTGTGGGTTACCTTCATTTTCGGACGAATGTTGCCGCACAGATGAGTCCAGTCACAGAAACCGACGCACAGTCGCGGATTCGGGCTTTTTTTGATACACTGACCTCCCAGCCTGTGTCAACAGACGCATACCAAAGTGCATACCAAAAGATGCTCCCAGGTTCTCCACCGCAAGATATCGGAGTCATAGTTCAGATGACAGAAGAGTTGTTCAAAGAGAGGAATCGTTGGCAGTATGAGTTGCTGGATACAAAACCTGTCGGCAACGATCTCATGTTGATTCGCTATTTGACGAAAAGTGAGACCCACCCGGTCATCTGGTATTTCACGTTTTACCGTTCGCCGTTCGGAACGCGAACATGGAATTGCATCGGCATCCGCTTTGACACGAATCTCGATTCGCTTTTCCAGGAAAGCTGGCCGAAATGACATTATTCCCTTTGTTTGCGGAAACAGCCGCTGATCTTGTCCTTGCGGCAAGCAGTCCGGAAGTGATTGCCGCAAGATCGGTCAAGGAAAGCCACTATTTCGCCCAATTGGGGATTGCTCTCCTGTTGGGGCTGTTGGTCGGTTTGCAACGGGAACGCAGCAAAGGGCGAATCGGCATCGGGATGCGGACCTTTCCTCTGGTGACGATTTTTGGAACAATCTGCGCCCAGATTTCCTTGTTTAGCGGCGGTGTCGTCTTCATGGGCGGCCTGTTGTGTCTGACCGCCGTGCTGGTCATCCCGATACTGCTTGAAAGTTACTTCATCTCCTCAGAAAAACCGGGCAAAGATCAATCGTCCGTCAACGATACGGGCTCGGCAAGCACTGTTGCAGTACCGCACGCAGGTCACGATCCGGCCTTGACGACGCAAGTCGCCGCTCTTGTCATGTTTGGCGTCGGCGGAGTTCTGGTTTATCTGCCGCTCATGGTTGGTGTTGCCGTCGGGGGAACGGTCGCTATTCTTTTGCAATTCAAAATCGAGTTGCACAAAATCGCCGCCCGACTGACAGAAACCGACATGAAGGCCATCATGCAATTTGTGCTGGTGACATTTATTATTTTGCCTGTTTTGCCGAACAAGACGTTCCAATTGGGCGGACTGAACATCATCAACCTTTGGGAAACCTGGGTCATGGTGGTGCTGATTGTCGGACTGGGACTGTTCGGTTACGTCGCCTACATGATTTTCGGTCGCGACGCCGGCATTTTTCTCGGCGGTTTTCTCGGCGGGGCGATTTCGAGTACCGCAACGACTGTCAGCTATGCCCGACAGGCCAAAGTCAGCTCAGCCTATCGCATGATAGCACCGGTTGTGATCATGATTGCCTCATCCGTACTGTTTGTTCGCGTTTTTGTCGAAATTGCGGTCATTTCGCTCGATTTTCTTTGGTACAGCCTGACGCCGCTTTTGGTCAACATGGCTTTGATAACCATTCCGGCTGTTTTCCTGTACCTGAAATTGCGGAAAGTTCCCATGCAGATGCCGCCGCAGGAAAACCCGACGCAATTGAAACCGGCGCTCATGTTCGGTCTCATGTACGCCGGCGTGTCGTTCGCACTCGGAGCAGCCAAAGAGACGCTTGGCGACAGCGGGCTTTATGCCATTTCCGCCATTTCGGGCACAACGTCCATGGACGCGGTCACACTGTCCGTTTCGCGCATGATCGCGGAAACACCTGTTGACCAGGTTCATGAAGCCATGCAAACCGGATGGCGGTTGATTCTGGTCGGGCTGCTGGCAAACCTTGTCGCCAAGTCGCTGTTCGTCGCGGCCATTGCCGACCGCCAACTTTTCCAGCGCATTGTACAGGTTTTTGCCATCCCGTTTCTCGGCGGTCTTCTCACCATCCTGTTTTGGCCGGGCTAAGGTTGTTGCGATTTCGCCAGGGAGTGCGTTGGCCGAATGTTTGAATGATACCGACAAAAAGGAAACAGCACCCGAGAACGCAGAGAATGAAACAGTAGCCGGGAACGCAGAGAGGTCACGAAGTGGCCGAACGGAGTGACCGGAGAGAACGGTTTCCACCCAAAAAACGGTCACTCGCGACGCTTCGTTCCCGGATGCTGTTTGAGTGAAAGACAAATTCCGAAATCCAAAGAAAAAACACGGAAGTCCCCATGATTACAAAAATGACAGGAAAACTGCTCTCGCTCGGCGCGGAACACGCGACCATTGAGGTTGGTGCCTTTGAATACGAGGTGTCTATCCCGGAGTTCACGCGTCGGCATTTGCAGTCGGAATTGAAGAAAAACGTTTCGTTGCACACGATTGAATACATTGAAGGGGGGCAGATGCAAACGCGCATGACCCCGCGAATGATCGGTTTTCTCACTGAGGCCGAGCGCGAATTTTTCGACCTTTTCTGCTCGGTCGATGGCGTCGGCGTCAAAAAAGCGTTGCGTGCAATGATTCGTCCGGTACGCGAGGTGGCCGCCGCCATTGAAGAAAAGGACGAAAAATGGCTGTCGAGTCTGCCCGGCATTGGTGCCGCGACCGCCGAACGTATTGTGGCCAAACTGCGGCGCAAGGTGCCGAAGTTCGCGCTCATGGTGGCCCGCGACGTCACAGCGGTTGATACGCAACCGGATGTGGTGTCCGAAACCTTCGAGGCACTGCTGGCTCTTGGCCACAACGAATCCGAAGCCCGTAAATTGATCGACACGGCACTGACGGACAAGAAAAAATTCAAGGACACCACCGAACTGTTACAAGCCATATACCAGCATGTCGGGCGAAAGTCGTAATCATTCGGACTCGCGAAAAACAAGTTACTCAAAAACAGCAGCCGTGACCGTCGCAAGAAACAGCAGCCGGGAACGCAGAGAGGTCACGAAGTGGCCGAACGGAGTGACCGGAGAGAACGGTTTCCACTCCAAAAACTGCCGACTCCACGACGCTCTGTTCCCGGATGTCATTGGAAAACCACAATTTTCAGGTTTGGCCGGGTACTCTTGATACCGGGTACGGGGTTTGTTAAAATGCAATTAATATGGAATTTTGTCAACTCTCAACTTTGGGGAAAAAAACATGAGAAAAATATCCCGCCGTCGTTTTTTTGGACAATCCGCCGCAGTTGCAACCGCTGTTGCCGGAGCAGGTTTTGTCGCGCCGCATTTGGCCCTGTCGCAAGGCAATGTCAGTCCCAACGAACAGCTTGGCGTTGTTGTGGTCGGTGCAGGTGGCCGTGGTTTGGGCAGCCACGGCAATCAATGGGTCAGTGACAAAAACACCCGAATCCTGTATTTTTGCGACCCGGACGAAAAAGTCGGTAACAACGCCTGCGAAGCTGTGGCCGGCAAGAACGGCAGCCGACCGAAGTTTGTTGCCGACATGCGAGCCGCGTTTGAAGACAAGAACCTCGTGATCATGTCCTCGGCCACAACGAATCACTGGCACGCTCTGTCCGGCATCTGGGCGATGCAGGCGGGATTGCACTGCTACATCGAAAAACCGATCAGTCACAACGTTCACGAAGGCCAGGCACTCATTGCCGCCGCGAAAAAATACGGCAAATGCGTGCAAACCGGATCGCAGTGCCGCTCCTGCTCGTCCAATATCGATGCGAACAAATTTATCCGGGACGGCGGAATCGGCGAAGTCAAATTTGCCCGCGGGCTGTGCTACAAACGCCGCAAGTCAATTGGTCCCAAAGGCGAATACCCTGTGCCCGATACGGTCGATTACAATCTTTGGAGCGGCCCGGCACCAGTGGTTCCGAACACCCGTCAGAATTTTCATTACGACTGGCACTGGCAACGATTGTATGGCAATGGTGACCTCGGCAATCAGGGGCCGCACCAAACGGACATCGCACGCTGGCACCTCGGAATTGAACGCTTCCCCAATTCCGTGATCAGCTACGGCGGACGACTCGGCTACGACATGGAACGCAACGACCCCGATTACATTGACGCGGGTGACACGGCCAACACGGAAACGACGATTTACGATTATGGGGACAAATGCATCGTGTTCGAAACGCGCGGTTTGGAGACTCCCGCTTTCATGGGGTCGTCGATCGGCGTCATCGTTTATGGTTCGGAAGGCTATCTTGTCCAGATCGAATACACCCGCTCTGTCGCGTATGACAAGGACAATAATGTCATCAAGGAATTCAAAGGCGGTGGCGACACCCCGCACTTCGATAATTTCGTCGCAGCAGTCAAAGCGAATGATCCGACCATGCTGACCGCTGACGCCCGTTGCGGCCACCTGTCCGCAGGCATGAGTCACATCGGGAATATTTCGTATTACCTCGGCGAAGGCAATAAAGTTTCCGTTGACGAAGCGAAAAAGGTTCTCGAAGGCATCAAGAGTCTCGACGACAACGCTGAAGCCCTCGACAGAATGGTGGCACACCTGACTTCCGACAAGAACAGGGTCGATTTGAAGAAAACCCCCATTTCCATGGGACCGCTCCTCAAAATGGACCCGGAGAAGGAAGTCTTTCTCAGCAATGATGTGGCGAATGCCATGCTGACCCGCGAATACCGCGATCCGTTCGTTGTTCCGGCAGTCAATCAGGTGTGAATCCGGTAAGCTGCGTCACCGTTAGGACTCGCGAGGAAATCAGTTGCTCGATCCATCAGAGCCGCGACGGTCACGGAGCGGTCATTCCGCTCGATAGCTCTCGCGGCTCTGATGGAAATGTTCACGTGATGATTGCGCAACTCCTTCGCCGCGTCACCCTGTGACGCGCATCAATGGTGGGATGGTCACACCGTGGTGCCGCAAGAAACAGCAGCCAGGAACGTCAATGAGGTCACAAATGTGACGTAGGATATTGAATGGATCACCAAAATTTCAATACCCCTTTGATGCGGTCGGTCACCGTTTTCTTTTTTGGTTCCGCAGTGGACGCCGGGGGTTGCGATGGGGATACCGATTCCGGTTGCGCGGCGAATGCAAGATTGGTCACCGTTTGTTGCGCGATCAATTCTTCGGCATTCGGCATGCACTCGGCGAGCAGTTGCGGCCAGTAACCTTCGAGAATGGTCAGTGCGTCGGAGATGTGCCTCTCGCCGATATAGCAGGTGACGACACTGCGAATTCTGTTGAGTTGTGTCTGTTCCTCGTCGGTAAACGCAAGGTGATACAAGCGGAGGTCATCGACCCAAACGGACGCGGGGCGATAGACTTCCAGTGAGACCGTGAGCGGTTCCAGTCCCGTCAGCGGCAGATCACTGAACGGAACGATCATCTGGTGCCATCGAATACCGTCAACGGGGGGTGCTTGCGAAATGGCACTCCAGAAACTCGGACCGATTGTCGCCGACCGGACAAAGGGACGGCTTTGGTGTTGTCCTTTGAGGACAAGCCGGAACGGCAATTGCGTTGCGTCCTGGGAAATACCGATCAGGAGCGAAACAAACAACCGTCCTGTCTGCGACGCGTCGAACGGCATACTTGTCACACGACCGCCACTGTCTTGAGCGGTGATATGCAAACAGTGTGTCCCTTCGCGGCTCGTGCCGGTTTCCACTGCGGCGTGAAACGTTGCATCACCTTCAACGAACCAGCCGGGAATGACCGATTCCGCCCTGGGATTTTGCGATGGGCCGTCAACAGCGGACACACTGCCCGTTGGGTCCGCGCCGGGATTTGCCGCACCATTGCCGTTTCGACCGGAAAACAGGTTTCCCAGTGACGGCAGGGTGAGTGCGGCCAATGGTCGGGGACGCGAATAAGGCGATTTGCCGGCGTCGTTGTTGTCATGATCAGGTGGTGTCGATTGGGCAAGTAGTTGCTCGTTGAGGTACTGCTGCCACTGGCCATGCGTCATTTCAAAATTCCCGTTGGGCAACCTGTCCCATTCGAGTCGGTTTCGCGAATACTGGATTCGGGCTTTGAGGCGGTTGAGTTGCTTTTCGAGCTGACCGTTGGCACCGGCAATACTCGCAGGAGGACTGACCTCAACCCGTTTCAGTTTCGCGTTGGGATCAGACACGACCAAGGCGACGAAGTGATACGGACTCAGTGTTTGCGACCATTCGAGACCACCCAAAACGGCACGCGTCGTCCCGGCGTCGCGCAACGGTGACAGGGAAACGACGCGACTGCCCGTCCCGGCTTCAAACTGAATACGGACAGGAACGGAAAACGCCGCGTTGTTGACGAGGTAACAAAATGTGCCGCGTTCGGTATTCGCGTAGCGAACCGTAACCGGCTGCGTTGTTTGGGCTTCATTGGCGACATATTGCTGAAACGGCACATTCGGCAACATCTGATATTGAATCGCCATCTCACGAATCGCGTCTTCTTCACCGAGCGGCAAAGCCACGCCGCCATCGAAAAAGACGGCAACATCATGATCGGCCAGGTGGCGAACGAACCGCTTCCGGTTTTGATCGCCTGCCGGAGCAGCTTCCGACGAAAACCAGCTTTGCGCCGGTTGAAACGGCGATTTCACGTCAAATTCCGGCAGTGTCCGTTCGATCGGCTGGTGATAAAACAGGCTGGCGGCCATGTTCGTTTGTCCGCCGAGATGCTGAAAAACCGCCGCCATGTTTCCTGCATACAAGAGTTCAAGTTGAGTCGCGTTGCCTGCCAGGTTGTTGTCGGCGATGACTTTTTCGGGACGCATGAAAACAATCCGTGAATCACCGCGTAACGCCGCAACATCGAATCCGTGACAGGTCAACACGTAGGCGGTGCTTCCCGTTTGGGTCAGTGACGGGAAAAACAACCGTTGTGCCAAGGGACTGTCGAACATTTTTGCGCCCGCAAGGTACAATTTGGCATCCGGGCGGGTTTCCGCGACAATTTCGGCCATGCGGCGGTAAAAACCCGTGACCTGCTCGGCTCGCCAGCGCAGCCATGCTTCGAGACAGTTCGAGCGAATGTACTCCGCCCGTGTGGTAAAACGGTCCGCCCCTTCCCCTGGTACGGCAATTCGTGCGTCGCGGGAAAACCGTGTGATCGTGTCGTCGTCAAGTCCCCAGTATTCGTCGGGGAGCATGGCGTACCCTTCCGGTGAAAGTTGCACGGCAAT